>JAIBFE010000334.1 GCA_019459705.1 Thiobacillus sp.
CACCGCGCTGATCGACTGGTTCGGCGTGCTGCGCGGCGATGCGCGCGACACCCGCTTCAAGACCTGGGGGCTGATCAACGATCCGGGCTGCTGCACGCCGGGCTCCGCCGGCTGCCCCGCAAAAAGCGTCGAGGAGACCTACGGCTTCGACTGGTGCCCCGGCGACGAAACGCTGCTGAAGTTCGTCGGCAAGCCGGGCTACCGCGACCCCGCCTGCGACTTCAAGGACGCCAGCGCCGCCGCCAGCGACCCCGACGGCCACAAGCAGGGGCGCGAGGACAGCTGCAACCTCGCCTTCGGCACTTCCACCGGCGCGCTCGGCTTCCGCAAGTTTCCCAACCCCCGCTTCGACGCGGCGGCGTGGAAGCAGGTCAACGGCCGCCTCGGCACCTGGGAAGGCTACAACCGCAAATTGTCGAACGACCCCGCCCGCGCCGACTTCAAGGTGCGCAAGCTGGCCGACGCCTCGATCGAACCGCCCTTCCTGATCGGCACCGCGTGCGCCTCATGCCATGTCGCCTTCAACCCTGCCAGGCCGCCGGCGGACCCCGAACATCCCAAGTGGGAAAACCTCTCCGGCCTGGTCGGCAACCAGTACATCCGCGTCTCCGAGATCCTCATTTCCGGCATGCCGCACGACGACCTGCTGTGGCAGATCTTCGCCCACGCCCGCCCCGGCACCTCCGACACCTCGGCGATCCCCAACGACCAGGTCAACAACGCCGGCACCATCAACGCGCTGATCAACACGGCGCAGCGTCCCACTTTCGCGGGCGAGAAGGTCAACCGCTGGCGCAAGGTCGCGGCGTGTCCTGCGGGCGCCAAGGAATCGACGTGCTGGTGCGAACCCGGCAAGTCAGGCAAGTGCTGGGACAAGGGCGTGAAGACCGAAACCGTCCACCACATCCTCAAGGGCGGCGGCGACTCGATCGGTGCGCTTGGCGCGATCCAGCGCGTCTACTTCAACATCGGCTCGTGCGCCGAGCAGTGCTGGCTCAACCACCTCACCGACCTGCGCCAGCTCGACCCGCAGGCGCGCAACTTCGGCCAGACGCCGTTCGACATCGGCCAGTGCCGGCGCGACTGCCCCAATTTCCGCGCGGTGGAAGACCGCCTGCACAACCTCCTCGATTTCTTCCTCACCGCGCCCGAAGGCCATGCCGTCGACCTCGTCGAGGCGCGCACCCACCAGAAGGGCGCTGCCTACGTCCAGGCCGACCTGGTGCGCGACCTCGAAAGCGATTTCGGCAAGGATGCAGTCTCGCGCGGCCAGCAGGTGTTCGTCGCCAACTGCGCGCGCTGCCATTCCAGCGGCAAGCCGCCGTTCGAAGCCGTCGACTTCCGCGCCATCGACAGCACGAGCGGCCTGCGTGCCGACTGGCTGGGCAACGACGTGCCCATCCCGGTCACCGAAGTCGGCACCTATCGCTGCCGCTCGCTGCATTCCAACCACATGCGCGGCCACGTCTGGGAGCAGTTCGCCAACGAGGACTACCACGCGCGCAAGACCGTCTCCGGCCTCCTCGAGCCGCACGACGGCGGGCGCGGCTACTATCGCAACGTCTCGTTGCTGAACCTGTGGGCGCACGCGCCCTTCCTGCACAACAACTCGGTCGGCCCCGAACTGTGCGGCTGGGGCGGCAACAAGACCAATCCCTACGAGCTCTACCGCTCCAGTTACGTCGACACGACCCAGCCCGGCAATCCGCCGCTGGCGCAGGACAAGCAGCCGGCCTGCTGGGCCTACGACCCGTCAGTCGACGGCCGCTTCAGGCTCTATGTCGCGTCGATGCACGACCTGCTCAATCCGGCCAGGCGCATCCCCAAGGCGACCAAGGTCGACCAGGACATCGTGCTCGACATCGGCCCGCGCATCTTCGACGGCAAGGAAGAGAAACGCCTGGTCGGCTTCACCGTGCGGCTACCGGCCGGCGCCACCGCGGGCAACGTCGGCAACTTCCGCCACAAGGATTTCATCGTCGACCTGGTGCGCGCCAAGCTCAAGCCGAAGGAACTCGAAGCGCGGCTCGCCACTGTGTTGCCCTCTAGCGACGCCAAAAAACTCGCCGCTGAAATGCAGGGCATCGGCAAAGCCATCGTCTCCGACCCCGACCGCCTGATCGAGGTGGTAAAGGAGGCGCGCGCCCGCACCCCGGCGCTATGGCAGGTCTATTCGTCGTGCAGCGCGGAAATCGAGAACGACGGCCATCGCTTCGGCGAGGACCTGTCCGACGCCGACAAGAACGCGCTGATCGCCTTCCTGGCGACGCTGTAAGGGAGAACATCATGAATGCACGCACGCTTCTTCTCGCCGCCGCGCTCATCCTGCCCGTATCGGGTTGCGACAAACTCAACGACTGGTTCGGCAGCAAGCCCGACATCGCGTTCGCTCCCTACGGCGACGACTACGCCAGCAAGCCGGACTTCGCGCAGGTCGAATACGCGCATCCCATTCCGCTGCAGGAACTCGCCAGGATCACGCCCAAATACCTCGCCGGCCTGAATCAGGAAGAGCTCGACCAGCTCTATGCGCGGCTGAGCTCGGGACCGATTCCCGACGGGCCCTTCGATGGAGAAATCGTGTTTCCGCGCGGCAGTTCGGGCAAGCTGCGCGCCGCCGAAATAATCGGCGGCCTCAAGGGCCTGGGGGTGAATTTCAAGGGAAAAATGCTCGAGACCGCAGGCGAAACGCTGTGGAAGGGCAAGGTGTTCTACCGCGATCAGAAAGTGCTGCGCAACCGCATCCAGGACCTTGCCGTGCTGCGGCCGGTGATCGGCCCCGGCGACATTCCGAAGATCGACGTCGACGGCCGCGACGCCTGGCTGCTGTTTCCGGCCAAGCTGTACTGCGGACAAAGCCTGATCGACTCGCGCCGCGAATCCATCATCATCGATTACGCCTTCACCGACGAAATCCGCGGCTATCGCGAGAAGCCCGATTTCCTCGCCGGACGCCGCGGACTCAAGGTGCGCGACGAAATCCGCATGGTGCGGCCCGGCCTCTATCTTGGCCGCGCCTACATGGACCACGCCTTCATCCTCAACTTCGTGCTCGTCAACAAGGACGTGGACAAAGCCGGCCGCGCCGAGTTCGAGACCGGCCAGATCCGCGACGACTGCTGGCCCGGCACGCAGAAACGGGTGCTGGCGGCACGCTAGCGGCATGAGACCGGGCTGGCTCACGCTCATGTTCGCCGCCGCACTGACTCTCTCGCATCCGGTCTCCGCGCAGGGCGACCTGCCGCCGGCCGGGCGCTCGCGCTTCGACCAGCTGATCGGCAGCCAGCCGGTGCCGTTTCCGTTTTCCCGGCTGGTCGACACGATCAACCGCCAGCAGCAGACCGACACCGGCGGCCTGCCGCCCCTGAAAATCACGCTGATCCCGCTCGGCCGTTCGCTGCAGCGCGACGCCGGCGCGCCGGATTTTTTCCGCTTTCCGCGCGTGGTCGCTGCCGCCGACGGCACCGTCAGGCCGGGCATCCCGCCGCTGAAGGACCGGCTGTTTCTCGGTTATCACGAGAAGGGCACGGTCGTCGAAGTCATCAGCTACAACGATGCCGCCGGCCGCTTCGAATTCCAGGTCGTGCGCGATTATCAGAAAGGGAAAACCCCGCAGGTGTTCTACGCGCGGCGCAGCCTGTGCCTCGCCTGCCACCAGAATGCCGCGCCGATTTTCGCCCGCCCGCTGTGGGACGAAACCCCGGCCAACCCGGCGATCGCCGCCCGCCTGAAAGATGTGCGACGCGATTTCTACCGGGTCAAGCTGACCGGCACCGACATCGCCTACTTCATCGACGCGTCCACCGACCGCGCCAACCTGTTTTCGGTCTGGCAGGCGCTGTGGCAGCAGGGCTGCGGCACGGGCAAGGCGGGCGAGCGCTGCCGCATGCAGGCCTTCTCCGCTGCGCTCGATTACGCGCGCCAGGGCACCCTGCCTGTGCCAGGCATCCTGCCCGAACTCGATCGCAATTGGCCAAGGCGCTGGCCGCGCGGCCTCGCCATCCCCAACCCCGACCTGCTCAACCGCGATCCGCTCGCCGCCTTGCAGGACCCGGACAACGACCCCCTGCTACTGCGCCCGCCGCTCGAAACCTGGCAGGCGCCGGACAAGACCGCCTTCGTCGTCGGGCTGGCCGGCATGCTCGACGTCCACGCTGCGCAGCAGCTGAAAGCGGCCAACCTGACGGCGCCGCTCGAACGTCTGCGCGCGCGCGGCGCATTTTCCGCCCGTCCGTTCAGCCACGCGCTGCTCGACGACCTGCTGGCCGAACTCGGCGCACCGCGCCGGGCTCGCCCGGCCCGTCTGCCGCCCCCACGCATGGAACCGGCTTCCGCCGCAAACGAAGCCGGTCCGCTCCTCGCCCCCGTCCGCACCCACTGCGCCAGCTGCCACGACACCACGCTGCCGCATCCGCCCAATTTCCTGCACGGCAGCCCGGCCGACGTCGAAGCCCGGCTCGATCAGTGTGCCGAGCGCATCGTCGTGCGCCTCGGCATGGCTGGCATTCCTGAAGCCTCACGCAGCAAGCCGCCGATGCCACCGGCCGCCGCACTTGCCAGCCGCGGCATCGATCCTGCGCACTGGGCTGCCTCGCCCGAACTCGACGTGCTGAAACGCCTGGCCGCCAGCCGTCTGCGCGGCCAGGATCCGGCCAGCCTGCTGCGGCGGCCCTACGCGCAATTGCGGCCCTGCCTGCCATCCTCTCCGTATGCGGAGCGGTCGCGATGAGCACGCCCGAAGCCCGCTGCTCCGGCTGCCGTTTCTTCCTGTGGGCGCTGCTGATCCTGTTCGCGCTCGGCGCACTCGGCGCGGCGATCCGCTTCCTGCCCGATCGACCCGTCACCTACGACGACCCGGTCGAGCATTTCAAATACGGTTCCACCGGAGGCGAACGCAACATGGGTTTCCCCTACTGGCTGTTCCAGGTGCTGCCCGAAGTCTGTCCCGATCTGCTGCCGGGCAAGGGCTACGCCTCGCTCGGTTTCATTTTCGAGCCCGGGCGCGACCTGCCGGTGGGCATGTCGAAGCGTCGGCACATGGGCATCGACCGCGTGTTCCTCAATTGCGCGGTGTGCCACACCGCCACCGTGCGCACGTCACCCGACGCCAAACCGATGCTGGTCGCCGGCATGCCCGCCAACCAGCTCGACCTGATGGGCTTCCAGAAATTCGTCCAGGCCTGCATCAACGACCGCCGCTTCACCCCGGCGCAGGTGGTGCCGCGCATCGCCGAAAAAGCCGGCGGCCTCGGCCTGCTCGACACGCTCGTCATCTACCCGCTCGGCATCCATCTGATGCGCGACGGCGTCGCCGGCCTGCTCGGGCGCCTGCGCTTCATTCATCTGCAGTCCGCCTGGGGGCCGGGGCGGGTCGACACCTTCAATTCGGCGAAGGCGATTTTCGGCGTGCCCTTCGAGCAACTGTCGCCGGACGAGCTCGTCGGCGTGTCGGATTTCCCGGCGATCTGGAACCAGGGCAAGAAACAGGGCATGCAGCTGCACTGGGACGGCAACAACAGCCGCGTCGAGGAACGCAACCTGTCGGCCGCCTTCGGCACCGGCGCCACGCCGAAGTTGATCGACCACGCCGCCATCGCCCGCATCGAGGCCTGGATCGCCACCGCCACGCCGCCCGCCTTCGAAAAACACTACCCCGTCGACCACGCGCTCGCCGCGCGCGGCAAGGCGCTCTACCAGCAGACCTGCGCTGCCTGCCATGGCGCAAGCGGCAGCGACTTTTCCGGCGAGTACGTCGGCACCGTCACGCCGATCCATGACATCGGCACCGACCGCGGGCGCCTCGATTCCTACACCCTGCAGCTCGCGCAGAACCAGGGCATGCTGTACTCGGCCGACCCGGACCGCCGCTTCCGCCATTTCCGCAAGACATACGGCTACGCCAATGCCCCGCTCGACGGCATCTGGCTGCGCGCACCCTACCTGCACAACGGCTCGGTGCCGACGCTGTGGGACCTGCTGCAGCCTGCCGCACAGCGCCCGACAAGTTTCTACCGCGGCAACGATCTGTATGACCCCAGGCATCTCGGTTTCGTCACCGACCCACCCGCCGCCAACGGCAAGCCCCTGTTTGCCTTCGACACTTCGCTGCCCGGCAACGGCAACGCCGGTCACGAAGGGGCGGCCTACGGCACCGCGCTGCCGGACGCCGACAAGTGGGCGCTGCTGGAATACCTGAAGACGTTCTGAGGATGACGCCATGAAAACGCCTTGCCGCTGCTGTCGCTGGAAAAAAGTCGCTGGCCTCACCGTGCTCGCCCTTGCCATCGTCCTCGGCTTCATCGGGTGGGACCGTTTCCTGCGCGACCACGGCGCGACGCAATTCGGCAACGCGGATGACCGCTTCAAATACGGTTCCATCGGCGCCGAGAACGACGCCGGCATCCCCTACTGGATCTTCTACGTGCTGCCGCGCGTCTTCCCCGACAAGCTGCCCAAGCCCGGCATCGGCTATGCCAGCTTCGGCGTGGTATGGGAACAGGGCCAGGAACTGCCGGTGGGATTTTCCAAGCGTCGCATCGGCTTCGATCGCGTCGCCAACACCTGCGCCGCCTGCCATGTGGCGAGCTACCGCACGCAGCCCGACGAGACGCCGACCCTGGTCGTCACCGGACCCAACCACACGCTCGACCTCGAGGCCTTCTTTCGATTTCTGGTCGACTGCGCCAAGGACCCGCGCTTCAACGCCGACACCCTGATGGCCGAGATCAACCTCGCCGCCGACCTCGACTTCATCGACCGCATGGCCTACCGCTATCTGATCATCCCCATCACCAAGAAGCGCCTCGTGGAACGTGAGGGCCAGTTCCAGTGGATCTACCGCCACGACTTTCCCGAGTGGGGGCGCGGGCGCGACGACGCAATGAACTTGACCAAATACTTCATGATCCGCTGGCCGATGGACGACAGCTTCGGCCCGACCGACATGCCGTCGGTGTGGAACCTGAAGAAATACCAGCCGGAAAAAGGCCATCGCATGAACTTCGCCGGCGACTCGCACGACCCCTATTCGGTCGTCATCGATTCGGCACTGGGACTGATGGGGGCAGAGCCGAAGAACAAGGCCGACTTCCTCGGCCACATCGACTGGCTGGTCGACTACCTGAAGAACAAACCGGCGCCGACCTACCCCCTCCCCATCGACGCCACCCGCGCGGCGCAGGGCAAGGCCGTGTTCGACGCGAACTGCGCCGCCTGCCACGCCAGCGCGCGCACCGGCACCATCGTTCCGCTTTCCGAAATCGGCACCGACCGCGGCCGCATCGACACCTGGGGCAAACAGGCGGCGATCGAGGCCAACCAGGTGGTCAGCGACATGGGCATCCAGCGCAAAGGACTGGTCGAAGCCCCGCTGACGGGCTATGTCGCGCAGTTCCTCGACGGCATCTGGCTGCGTGCGCCCTACCTGCACAACGGCTCGGTGCCGACCCTTTCCGACCTGCTGATGCCGCCCGCGCAACGGCCGCAGGTGTTCTGGCGGGGCTACGACGTCTACGACCCGGTGCGTGTCGGCTTCATCGGGCAGGGTCCAGAAGCCGAACGCGCGGGCACGCCACTCGACACCCGACTGCGCGGCAACGGCAATGGCGGCCATGAATTCGGCACCGCCTTGCCAACCCAGGACAAGGCCACGCTGCTCGAATATCTCAAGACACTTTGATGCCACAGCGATCGATCGAACGCGCACCGTTGACGAGGAACATGCCATGGTGACCATCGTTTTCCGCACCCGCCTCAGACCCGACGCCGATATCGCCGAACTGGAGGTGCTTGGCGCGCGCATGGCCGAACTGGCCACGGCGATGCCGGGTTTTGTGTCGTACAAGGACTTCACCTCGGCCGACGGCGAGGCCTTGTCGCTGATCGAGTTTGCATCGACCGAAGCGCTGGCGGCCTGGCGCAATCATCCCGAGCATCGGGAGGCGCAGCGGCGCGGGCGCGAGTCGTTTTTTGCCGAGTACCACATCCAGGTATGCGAACCGCTGCGCGCATATTCGTTTCCCTAGGAGAATCACATGGACCCTATCAGCCTTATTGTCGCCGCGCTGGTTTCAGGCATCGCGGCAGGCGCAAAGGATACCGCCAGCGAGATGATCGGCGATGGCTACAGGAAGATGAAGTCGGTTCTCGGCCGGCATCTCGCGTCGGACAAGGCACAAGCCACGCTGGTCGAGCACGCGGAAGACCCGGAGACTTACGACAAGCCGCTGCGAAAACTGTTGAAGGAATCCGGCGCGGACCGTGACCCGGAACTGCTGGAGATCGCCACCAAGCTGCTTGCCGAGGCCGACCCGACCGGCGCAATACGCAGCAAATACGCGATCGCGCACGCCGAGCAGTGTGCGATCGGCGACGGCGCGACAGTCAATATCGGCATCCCGACCCGGCGCGATTGATCCAGCCGCTATGCCGACCGAGCCTGACTCTCCCGCGAAGCTCTACCGGATCGACGGCGCCAGCCAGTCGGCGATCGGCGACAACGCGCGGCTCAACATCAACACCTACAGCACGCCGCGCCAGCTGGTCGAGCGGCCCTACTGCGTGACGCATTGCCCGCTCGGGCGCGACGATGTGATCGTCGGCCGCGCGGACTTGCTCGACGCGCTGCGCACCAGCCTGATCGACGGTCATCGCCCAGTGCTCAAATACCTGGCCGGCGTTGGCAAAACGACACTGGCGCTGCAGCTGGCCTACGACGAGAATTTTTTCAGCCGCTTCGAGGGCGTGTTGTGGGCCGATATCGGCGCCAAGCCGCAATGGGGTGCACTCTTGCGGCGCTGGTATCGCGGACTGGTGAACGATCCGGCGGCCGAGTCGGCACTAGACAGCGAACAAGACTGGCTCGATGCGGTGCGTGATGCAATCGGTGCACGGCGCATGCTGATCATCCTCGACGACGTATGGCTGCGCGGCGACGCCGCACGCCTGATGGCGCTGGGGCCACGTTGCGCATTCCTGATCACGACGCGGTTTCCGCAACTGGCGAACGCGCTCGCCGACGCACCCGAACAGCGCTACGAGGTGAAAAAGCTCGACGGCGATGAGTCGTGGTCGCTGATCAGCAGCCTGGCGCCGCGCGCGGTCGAATGCTTTCCCGACGACACGCTTCGAATCGCCGACTCGGCCGACGGCCTTCCGCTCGCGCTGCATCTGCTCGGAAAACAGCTGATGGCGGCGAGCGATGACGATGATCGCCTGCGCGACGCAGTGGCGACCTTGCTCGAACCCGACGGGATGATGGATCTGCCTGTTCCGTCCGCCGACCCGGACGACGCAGGCGAGGAGGACGCGACGCTCTCGACGATCATCGGCAGGAGCCTCCGGGTCCTGGGAAGCGAGGCGAAACGTCAGGCCTTCCTGCATCTGTGCATTTTCCAGGCCGACCCGCACAGTTTCGACAAGGACACAGCTCTGGCCTGCGGCGTGTCGTCGACGCTGCTGTACGAGTTGCACGATGCAGGTTTCATCGAATGCCGCAGCCGCGGCCGCTACACCATGCACCGCATCCTCGCCGAGTTTGGCCGCCGCCGCCTCGACGCCGACACGAGCCGCGCACTGCATCGGGACGCCGCCCTGCATTTTGCCGGCCTGCTGTCGACTGCGAGTGACGACACGTCCGATTACCTGGCGTGGTATCGCTACGAACAGGGCGACTGGCGTGACCTGGTTGATACCTGGCTCTATCACCTGGCGCATGCAGGCGACGGCGAACGCGCGTTCATGAGTTTTCTGCGCGTGTTTTTCGACGCGTTCTGGTGGTGGGGCTATTACCTGCGTTACGACTACTGTGATGCCCTGATCAAGATCTGGCGTGCACGCAATATCGCGCCGGAAATCCGCGATCGGCTGGCGCTGCTCGATCGCTTCCTCGACGCATACCCGGCCGGCTACGAAAAACGCGACGCGGGGGACTGGGGCATGGTGACACGCACGCTGCGCACGGTCCGTGCGCTGTGCGACGCCAGCCCGGAATCCGGTTCGGATGACGCGCGCCAGGTACGCGGTTTCATCGATTTCTTTCTGGCCGAGGCACTGGCCTACGGCGGCGGCGAGACGCAAGCGGCCGTGCAGGCGTATCGCGACGCAATCGACCATTTCAGCGCCAGCGACCAGCCGTGGGTCAGTTGCTGGATTGCCTTCTATCTCGCGCAATTCCTGTGGGAAAACGGCGATCGAGCGGCGGCGCGCGAAAACGTGCAGCATTCGCTGGCGCTGGAACACGAGGGCGAACCGGTGTGGGAGCGCGACCCCGAGGTGCTCGCCAACGACTACCGGCTGCTTGCCGAAATCGATCTCGCGGCCGGCGATTTTGCGTCAGCCGCGCGTGCCGCCCGCCGCGCGGCGTTCTACGCCTGGCTGTTCCAGGGCATCCCCGAATCCGCCGATGACTACACCCGCGCGTTTTATGGCGAAATCACCCATCGGCTCGCACACCTGCTGGTCGCGCATGCAGGCTCACACGCCGCCGGCACATCATGGATAGCGCGCGACCTTTTCGCGTTCATGCTGCCCGCGCGCGACGACGCGCCAGAGGGCATCGCAAGCGTCGAACAGGCATTGAGCGACGGCGACACCGTAGCGCTCGCCGCGGCCCTGTTCCCGAATTTTCCCGACACGCCCGATAGCGCGAACGAATGCCAGCGCCGCGTCTGTCTATACAAAAATACCCTGCTCGACGCGCTGGATGAGGCGCCGCGCTGAACCGTCTTCACCCACAGGAGCCATCATGCCCAAAGCCAAAACAGCCCCGCGCGTTGCGCCATTGACGACAAGCAAGGCCGAAGCCGCTACTGGCCAGCGGCTCGACGCATTCCCGGACCGCATCGACCTGCGCGACTGGTTTTATCAGCCGGCGCTGATTTCGCTGCCGGATTCGCTGGTGAGCTGTCCGCACATCAAGCCGGCGATGATTCTCGACCAAGGGCGCGAAGGCGCCTGCACCGGCTTTGCCTTGGCGGCCGTGGTGAATTTCCTGCGCGCCAAACAGAAGCGGACTGCCATCGTCAGCCCGCGCATGCTGTACGAACTGGCGCGGCGCTACGACGAATGGCCGGGCGAGGCCTACGAGGGGTCCTCCGCACGCGGCGCGATCAAGGCCTGGGCCAAACACGGCGTGTGTCTGCGCTCGGCATGGAAGGATGACCAGCATGGCATCACGCACATGAGCGACGCCATCATCCGGCAGGCGATGGCCACGCCGGGCGGCGCCTACTATCGCATCCGCCCGTACAACGTGCGCGACATGCACACCGCGCTCAACGAGACCGGCATTCTCTACGCCACGCTGATGGTGCACTCGGGCTGGGCCGCTCCGGGCGGAGGCAAGGGCGACAAGCCGGTGCCGGTCAGCCATGTGCACCGCGGCCGCAAGCTCACGCTCAAGCTGCCGGTGATCAAGCGCAGCGGCAGCGCCGACGGCGGCCACGCCGTCGCCCTCGTCGGCTACACGCCGCAGGGTTTCATCATCCAGAACTCCTGGGGGCCGGGCTGGGGCACCGGCGGCTTTGCCCTGCTGCCCTACGAAGATTTCCTGATGCATGCCACCGACGTCTGGGTGGCGCAGCTCGGTGTGCCGGTGACGATGGACCTATGGGCGGACGACAAAAGCATCGACACCTCCGGCATCCAGCGCGCCAGCCGCACCATCCCGCTGGCCGACATCCGGCCCTACGTCATCGACGTCGCCAACAACGGCGAACTGTCCGATTCCGGCCAGTACTGGACCACCGAGTCCGACATCGAACGCCTGTTCTGCGAAACCATCCCCGCCAAGACACGCGGCTGGAAGAGGCGCCGCATCCTGCTGTACCTGCACGGCGGCCTCAACTCCGAATCGGCCTCGGCCAAGCGCATCGTCGCCATGCGCGACGTCATGCTGGAAAACGAGATCTATCCCCTGCACATCATGTGGGAGAGCGATTTCCTCTCCAGCGTCGCCGGCCTGTTCAAGGACCTGTTCACCGAGGCCGACAAGCTTGCCGGCGGCGGCTTCCTGGAAAACCTCACCGAAGCCCGTGACCGCGTGCTCGAACTCACGCTCGCCCGCGCGGGATTCCGGCTGTGGGGGGAAATGAAGGAAAACGCGCAACTCGCCTCCGCCCACCCCCACAACAAGGGCGCCATCCAGCTCGTCGCGCAGTACGTCGAACTGGCCAAAAAACAACTGGCCAGCCACGACAAGGCCGGCTGGGAGCTGCATATCGTCGGCCATTCGGCGGGCAGCATCTTCGCCGCCCATGCCCTGCCGCTGCTGTCGAGCCTGGGCATTCCGTTGAAGAGCGTGCAGTTCCTCGCCCCCGCCATCCGCACCGACACCTTCAAGAATCTGCTGCTGCCCAGCCTGGAAGCGGGACACACGCCGCTGCCCAGCCTCTACATCCTGTCCGACAAGCTGGAACGCGACGACAGCGTGGGGCCCTATGGAAAATCCCTGCTCTACCTCGTGTCCAATGCCTTCGAGGGCATGCGCGAGGTGCCGATCCTGGGCATGAAGGCCAGCCTCGACGCCGACCCGACGCTCGACAGTCTGTTCAGCGGACACGTCGACGGCCGCCCGGCGCTGGTGGTGTCCGAGGGCATCCCGATCGACCCCGCCCAGGAGACCGCAGCCATCAAGCAGGGGGCCTCCGTCAGCCACAGCCACGGCGGCTTCGACAACGACTGCGCCACGATGAACTCGGTGCTCGTCCGTGTCCTCGGCAGCGTGCCGAAACGGCTGTTCAGCGGGCGCGACCTGCACTACTGAACGCAGCCCGGGAGCCCGCCATGCCAACCGATTTTTCCGCCCTGATCGACACCCTTCTGGTGCTGGCCGGCCTGGTGCTGGTGGCCACCGGGCTGGTGATGTTCATCTACAGCAAGACCAGCACGCAGGCCTCATCGGTCGAGGCGTTCGGCATCAAGCTCAACGTCACCCACCCCTCGCTGATCCTGGTGCTGGCCGGCGTTGGCCTGATGCTGGCGCCGCGCCTGCTGCCGGGCCTGCCCGGCAAGGCGGATGACAAGCCGGCGCCGGCCGTCGTCGCCGAAGCGCCCCAGCCCCAGGCCGCAGCGCCAGGCATGGGCACACGTCCCGAGCCGACTGCTGTTCCCATTCAGCCCCCTGCGCCAGCACCATCCGCCCCGGCGGCGGCGCCCGCCGTCCCGATTGCGACACCCGCCCCATCCATCCCGGCAGCGGCGTTGCCTCCAGCAAGCGCACCCGCCAAATCTGCCGCAATGCCTTCAGCCGCATCCGTCCAGCCCACCACGGCGGCGAAGCCACGCGTTGCCATACCGGTAACAGCCGCCAGGAAAGCGGCACCCCGGGTCGCAACCACCCGCCCCGCTGCCACGCCCGCAGCGCCGGTTCAGCCGGAGGCAGCCGTCATCACGCCGCCCGCGGCAGCCAGACCGGCGCGCCCGACGCTTGCCTTCGCCGCGCTGGGCCTGCCGATCAGTCGCAGTTTCTGGGGCGGCGAAACACGCGCCAGCTACACGCAGCGGGTGAACGGCACCTTGCAGCAGGCGGGGCGTGATGTGCTGCGGATGGAGGCCCGCGGACTGGAACTGGGTCAGGCGGGGTTCGACAGCTGGTGGAATGAATCGGGGCAGCACCCGCGAAGCCGCGAACTGTGCGACAGTTCCCATGCACCGCGCGCACTGCTTTCCGCGCGGGTGGAATCGCCGACAACCTTTTCTTCCGTCGAAAGCGCCTACTGGCCGGAATTGAAATTGCGGCTGTATGACTGTGCCGATAAGCGGCTGTATCGCCAGCAGAAAACGCTGTCACCGCAGAACGACGATGCCTGGCCGTTTGCAACCGAACTCAACAGCGAAATCGAGCGCTTTCTGCGCACCTATCGCAACGATTTGTCCAATTGACCCGGCGTCCGGATGCGAGCGGCAGCTCGGCGGACGCATAGCACCGGGGGCGGGAGCGCGAAGCCTGATCCGGTCCACCCGTGAAGGGTAGGCCGTGGTTGTAAAGCCGCTAAAGCGTCAACAACCACGCTCAGTTGACCTCAACGAACTCCAGGGTGTTCGCATCTGGATCACGGCAGAACAGCGCCGCGCGTCCCGACTGGCTGGCGGTGTAGCGCACGCCTGCTGCATCGAGCCGGCTTTTCAGCGCAGCCATGTTCGTGACCGCCAGCGCGATATGGCGATCGCGGCCGCCGTGCTCGGGGCGAACCGACGCGGCGTCGGGGTTGGCCAGCTGCATCAGATGCAATTGCTGCCCGCCACCGAGGTCGTACCACTCGCCGGGATAAGGCAGCCCGGGACGATTGGGACAGCGCGTCAGTCCCAGCACCGATTCATAGAAAACCCTGGCACGCGCCAGGTCGTCAACCAGCAGTCCGGCGTGCAGCAAGGCAGTTACGTCAGACATGTTGTTTGCCTTCCAATTGTTCGTTCACCATGTGGCCGGAAAACAGGCTGGCAGTGATGATCATGGCGGCGCCGATCCATTCCTGCACGCCCATGCGCTCATCGGACAGGAAATAGGCCGCGATCGCCGCCACCACCAGCTCCGACAGAAAAATCACGATGGCCTGGTTGGCCGGTACCCTGGCCAACCCGTACTGCACAGCGTAGGTCATGCTGCCGATGAGCAGACCGACGCCGATCAGAAGGAGCCAGATGCTGGCTTCGGCATCTGCCACGAAATCGAGTTCGGCAGGCTTGAACGCCAGGCCGGCCACCGTCAGCACCGCCACGCCCGCCCACACCGACACCGCCTTGGCGCCTTCGGCCCCGCCCTCCAGATGGCGGCTGATGACATTGCTCGCCGCGAACATCAGGCCTGCCGACAATCCGAGCCATTCGGCGCGGTTGGCCGGCAGTGGCCACTCGCCGGGCTGCCACAGCATGGCCAGCGCGCCGCCCGCCGCCAGCACCATCACCGCCACGCCTGCACGGTTGAGTTTCTCATGCAGCAGAAAACGCGAGAACAGTACGGTCCACAAGGGCGACAGGTAGAACAGCAACAGGACCCGCACCACTTCGCCTTCCAGCACCGCCAGCACGTAGGCCAGATTGGTCCAGCCCGCAGCGAGGCCCAGTGCGGATAGCCACATCCAGTGGCCGCGGGCCGTGCGCAACGCGCGCCCATGCAGCCAGCCGACCAACAGCAAGGGCACCGCATAGGTAAAAAAGCTCGACGCGATACCGCCCACGCCCGCCTCGCTCAGCAGCCGATAGGGATACCACACCAGCCCCCACAGGGAAGCGGCGTAGACCAGACTGCTGATGGCGAGGGTGCGCTGCAAGGGAATCGACGGCATGGGGCTTTATAATGTGAGGCTTAGTCAAACCATGGCTGAATCAAGCCGGCTTTATCAAACTTGGCACTGCAATGAATCCGCGTCTCGAACAACTCCATCCCTATCCGTTTCAAAAGCTGCGCGAGCTGTTCGCAGGCGTGACGCCGAATCCCGATCTCGCACCAGTCAACCTGTCGATCGGCGAGCCCAAGCATCCGACGCCGCAGTTCATCAAGGACGCACTGGTCGCGGGCTTGGGCGGGCTGGCGAATTATCCCATCACTCAGGGCTCCGATGCGCTGCGTGCATCGATCGCAGCATGGGCGGAACGTCGCTACGGCGTGAAGCTCGACCCCGCGACCGAGGTGCTTCCGGTGAACGGCTCGCGCGAGGCGCTGTTCGCCTTTGCCCAGGCCAGCGTCGATTCCAGCCGCCACGGCCGCCGCGTGGTCATCTCGCCCAACCCGTTCTACCAGATCTACGAAGGCGCGGCGCTCCTGGCCGGCGCCCGTCCCTTCTTCCTCAACACGCTGCCGGAAAACGGCTTCCGCATGGACTGGTCGCGCGTGCCGGAAGACCTGTGGGAGCAGGTCAACCTGATCTACGTCTGCTCGCCCGGCAACCCCACCGGCAAGGTGATGTCGCTGGCCGAGTGGAAGGAACTGTTCGAGCTGTCGGACCGGCATGGCTTCGTGATCGCGGCCGACGAATGCTATTCAGAAATCTATTTCGAGGAAGGCGCCCCGCCCCTGGGCGCGCTCACCGCTGCGCAGCAGCTCGGCCGCGGCCTCAAGAACCTGATCGTGTTCAACTCGCTGTCGAAGCGCTCCAACGTGCCCGGCCTGCGTTCCGGCATGGTGGCGGGCGACGCCGACATCATGAAATCCTTCCTGCTCTACCGCACCTATCACGGCAGTGCGATGAGCCCGGCGGTGCAGGCCGCCAGCATCGCGGCGTGGAACGACGAGGCACACGTGATCGAGAACCGCCGTCAATACGCCGGGAAGTTCGCCGCCGTGATGCCCCTGCTGCAGGACGCGCTGGCGTTCGACGCGCCCGACGCCGCTTTCTATCTGTGGGCGCGCGTGCCGGGCGGCGACGATGCCGCGTTCGTGCGCGGCCTGTACGAAAAACAGCACGTCACCGTGCTGCCCGGCAGCTTCCTCGCGCGCGACGCCGCCAGCGTCAATCCCGGCAAGGGCTTCGTCCGCATCGCCCTGGTCGACAGCCTCGCTGCCTGCGTCGAGGCGGCGCATCGCATGGTGGCCTACGTCGGCGAGGCCGCGTGAAGCACCTGGACCCTTCCCATTAAACAATCCCCCTACCCCAACAAGGAAAACACCATGCAAGACCTGCAGAAAACCATCGAAGACGCATTCGAACGCCGCGCCGAGATCACCCCGCGCAATGCCGAACCCCAGGTCAAGGACGCCGTCATGGCGGTGATCGACCTGCTCGATATGGGCGAACTGCGCGTCGCCGAGCGCAGCGAGGGGCAGAACTGGATCACCCACCAGTGGGTGAAGAAGGCCGTGCTGCTGTCGTTCCGCCTGGAAGACAACCAGTTTATTAAAGGCGGCTACACCAACTACTATGACAAGGTGCCCTCCAAGTTCGCCGACTTCAACTCGAAGGACTTCCGCGAAGGCGGCTTTCGCGTGGTGCCGCCGGCGGCCGCGCGCAAGGGTTCCTACATCGGCAAGAACGTGGTGCTGATGCCCTCCTACGTCAACATCGGCGCCTACGTCGGTGAAGGCACCATGGTCGACACCTGGGCCACCGTCGGCTCCTGCGCCCAGATCGGCAAGAACGTCCACCTCTCCGGCGGCGTCGGCATCGGCGGCGTGCTCGAACCGGTGCAGGCCAACCCCACCATCATCGGCGACAACTGCTTCATCGGCGCGCGTTCCGAAGTGGTCGAAGGCGTCATCGTCGAAGACAACAGCGTGATCTCGATGGGCGTCTACATCGGCCAGTCGACCAAGATCTACGACCGCGAAACCGGCGAAGTCACCTATGGCCGCATCCCCGCCGGCTCGGTGGTGGTGTCCGGCAACCTGCCGTCCAAGGATGGGAGCTATAGTCTGTATTGCGCGGTGATCGTGAAGAAGGTCGACGAGAAGACGCTGTCCAAGGTCGGCATCAACGAACTGCTGCGCGGAATCTGAGTCGGAGCTTGAGCAGCGTCGCACCGGCACACGCCGGTGCCTTGTTCCGCCAACCGCATGAATAAGGAGTGGACATGAAAACCAGACTCGCCATCACCGTCCTCGTCGCCGTCGCCGGCCTCGCGGGATGCCAGGAAAATCCGGTGTCCGGTCGGAGCCAGCTGACGCTGGTGTCGGAAGAACAGGCGCAAGCTTCGTCGGCGCAGGCCTACACGCAGACGATTTCCGAAGCGCAGAAGAAAGGCAACCTCAGCACCGACGCCGCGCTGAACGCGCGCGTCAAGCGCATCACCGACCGGCTGATCGTACAGGCCGGCAACATGTACGCGCCCAGCCGCGGCTGGAAATGGTCGGTCGCGGTGATCGACGAACCCTCGCTCAACGCCTGGTGCATGCCCGGCGGCAAGATGGCGATCTACACCGGCATCATCGAAAAGCTGAAGCTCAGCGACGACGAAATCGCCCAGATCATGG
>JAIBFE010000343.1 GCA_019459705.1 Thiobacillus sp.
TAAACATTTTTTCATTACACGACGTTCTTCGGATCTTGTGGACTGTGCAAGGGGAAACGCGTCCACCACCTTTTTATGCATATGACGCGCACGGGTCAGGCGTTCGTCCAGCGTAATATAACCCATAAAATCGACCGCCACCCCCGACAGGCCCCGCGCCAGCGCATCCAGACTGGCGTCGTCGGCAAAATCGGCGCTGAACTGGCACGCCAGATAGCCCTGCGGGAAAGCGTCGCGGATCGCCTTCACCGTGCCCTGCTTCTGATGCCGGCGTATCCCTTCGCCGAAGCACGGTTCCACCATCACCGCCGGGTCCGGGCACAGCGGCGCCTCGATCCCCTCCGCCCGCAACGCGGCCTGGGTGACGTGGTCGCGCACGCTGAGCCAATCCGCCTGCCGCAGCGCCGCCATCACTTCGTCCCGCTGCGCGGAGGACAGGGCATTCCACTCGACGCCGCCGACGGCGTTGAAAATCAGCTTGCCCCCTGGCGCCAGCGCATCGCGCCCGACGACGTAGGGCATGGTTCGCGCCGTGCCGAGCTGGCGTGCGGCCCACGCGGCCCCCGCTGCCGGATCGGCGCCGTAGCGCGCGATGGCTTCCGTGGCCGCGGCCGGATCGAGCAGCATGACGGCGGCCTGCCAGGCGCTGCAGGTCAGCAGCTCGCCGCCGGCGTGGATCAGCTGCGTCGGCTGCGCAGGGAGCGGCGTCACCCGATGGCCGCCGAAGGCGCGCAGATCGCGCGCTGCCAGCCCGGCAAACCCGAACGCCCGCCCCGGCAGCAGCGCTGTCAGCAGATGCGGAAACAGCAGGTCGCCGAAATTGTGGCGGTCGAAGGCGCCGAACAGGACCGGCGGAACACTCGCATTCATCGTCTGCATGGTCTGGATGAAAAGGGCGTAAACATCTTGCGCATGATTTGTTCGCACGTGGCGCGATTTCGCACTACATTCGCAAAAAAGCCAACACACCCACCCGATGAAACCCGCCCAGCCTTCCTTCTTCGTCCTGATCGCGCTCATCGGCGGG
>JAIBFE010000349.1 GCA_019459705.1 Thiobacillus sp.
CCGCATCAAGATGGGCCAGACTTCGCTGGTCCGTGCAGTGGTCAACGCGGGCGGCAAGTCCTACACGGCGGCCAAGGAAGTGAAAGTCACCATCGGCGGTTGCGGCGGCTGATCGCCCCTGCCCTCGCTCCCCTACTCACTATTCAGGAAAGGAAAGCCAAATGGCTGAACCCATGCGTATCCGTGCCACCATGGCCGGTGACGTCGCTGACGTCAAAGTGTTGATGAACCACCCGATGGAAACCGGCCAGCGTAAAGACGCCAAGACCGGCCAGCTGGTGCCCGCCCACTTCATCACCGAAGTGACCGCCATGGTCAACGGCGCTTCGGTGCTGAAGGCCGAAATCGGCGGCGGCGTGTCGAAGAACCCCTACCTGGGCTTCAAGGTCAAGGGCCCCAAGGCCGGCGACAAGGTCGTCGTCAGCTGGGTCGACAACAAGGGCGACAAGAACAGCGCCGAAGCCACCATCGGTTGAGTTCAGCATTGTCCTGAGCAAGAAAAAACCGGGTACGAAGTACCCGGTTTTGCTTTCTGGCACAGCCCCATCCTGGCCGGCTTCTATTTCATGCAGCGTGCGCGCAACAGCATCACACAGGGCGATGCCCCTGTGGTCCTTGCACCGCCGGGTGGGTGTCCGTTGTCGGCGCTGCCTGAGCGCCCCACCCTGCCCGCGCCCTACAGTCCCACGACCTGCGCATGCAGGCCGCGCTCCTGAAACGCATGAAGCAGGCTCGCTGCACGCGTGGTTTCAGAATCGTAAACCACCATGATCATGTGGGCGTTGTCCGGATTGTGGCCGACCGAAACCACCCCTGCGTCCTGACGCACGCCATCTTCAAGCCGGAGCAGTGCATCGTCATCCAGCGCCTCTTGCAGGTGCAACATCACTTCATTCAGGTTCGAGCTCATCATGACCTCCTTGATTTCAGGAATGATGTTTACTCTTTATAGCCTGTTGGGCGGGGCATGCGATTAAGATTTGAAGCATCTCCCGAGGCAGGCGCTCAGGCCGGATGACGCGCGCGCAGCACCTTGATCTGGAACAGGGTATTGCGCTCGTCCTCCTCCAGCGCGGCACGGATGTGCTGCACCGTCGCCTGGTAGCGCGGGATGATGTTGTACTTCAGGGCGTTGACCCGCTTCTGGGTCTTGCGGCTGGCGGCGAGCAGGCGCCACAGCGCATTCTCCGCCTCGCCCAGCCGCGCCAGCGTCACCGTCAGTTCGCGCAGGCGCAGGCGCGCTTCGTCGAAGCTGACGTCGGTCCACATCAGGCCCACCGGTTGCAAGGGCAACGGCTCGGCCGACACGCTGGGATATTCGACGCCGACGCTGGAACGCGCCACCACCTTGATCGCCACCGCCGGCTTGAGCCCGACCGACGCCTGGCGCAGCATCTGCTCACCCATGCGCATCTGCACGATGCCGAGCCAGCGGTAGGCCTCGGCGAGTTCGGTTTGGGTCTGCGCGCGCAGTTCGCGGTATTGCGCCAACCGCTCGTATACCAGGCGGGTCAAGAGGTCGCGTTTCTTCTCCAGCATCTGCCGGCCCTGCTCCAGAAAGCGGGCCTGGCGGCCGACCTGCAGCAGCGCGCTTTTGGTGGGAGGGACGGACAGGCGTTTTTTCATGGGCCGTCTCCGACGGCAGATGCAAGATTCAAGATGCAAGATTCAAGTAAAAACAGGGGATTGCGCTCGCCGGTTGCTGTTCCGCTTTCACCTTGAATCTTGCATCTTGAATCTTGCACCTTTCTCATGCCGCCCCCTTGTGATATTTCGCCAGCTCTTCTTCCGAGACGCGGATCAGGGATTCCGGCGGCAACATCGACAGCAGTTCCCAGGCGAGGTTGAGCGTTTCGTGGATGCTGCGGTCCTCGTCCTCGCCCTGGCCGATGAAGCGGCGCTCGAAGGCGTCGGCGAACGCCAGGGTGCGGCGGTCGGCGTCGGAGAGTTCCTCGGCGCCGATGATGGCGGCCAGGCCCCTGACCTCCAGCGCCTTGGCATAGCTGGCGAACAGCTGGCTGGCGACGTGCGGATGGTCCTCGCGGGTGAAGTTCTTGCCGACACCGTCCTTCATCAGGCGCGACAAGGATGGCAGCACGGTCACCGGCGGGTACACGCCCTGGTTGGCGAGTTCGCGCCCGAGCACGATCTGGCCCTCGGTGATGTAGCCGGTGAGATCGGGGATCGGGTGGGTGATGTCGTCCGACGGCATCGACAACACCGGGATCATGGTGATCGAGCCGCGCCGGTTCTTGATGCGCCCTGCCCGCTCGTAGAGCTCGGCCAGATCGGAATACAGATAGCCCGGATAGCCCTTGCGCGCCGGCACGTCGCCGCGCAGCACTGCGACTTCGCGCAGGGCTTCAGCGTAGGCGGTCATGTCGGTCATCACCACCAGCACGTGGTAGTCGAGGTCGAAGGCCAGGTATTCGGCGGCGGTGAGCGCCGCGCGCGGCGTCAGCAGACGCTCGATCACCGGCTCGTCGGCGAGGTTGAGGAACATCACCACCTTGTTCAGCACGCCGCTCTCTTCGAAACTTTCCTGGAAGAAACGCGCGTCGGCGTGCGAGGCACCGAAGGCGGCGAACACCACCACGAACTCGGCGGCCTCTTCGCCCAGCAGTTTGGCTTGGCGCACGATCTGCGCCGCCACCCGGTTGTGCGGCAGGCCGCCGCCGGAAAAGATCGGCAGCTTTTGCCCGCGCGTCAGCGAGTTCATGCCGTCGATGGCAGAGATGCCGGTCTGGATGAATTCCCGCGGATACGCGCGCGCGGCAGGGTTGAGCGGTTCGCCGTTGACGTCGCGGCGGTCGGCGGAAATCACCGGCGGGCGGCCGTCGCGCGGCAGGCCGGCGCCGTTGAACACGCGCCCGAGGATGTCGCGCGAGACCGGCAGCTTGAACGGCTCGTCGAGGAAGCGCACCCAGGTGCGTTCCAGATCGAGCTCATCGGTTCCTTCGAACACTTCCACCAACACGGCATCGTCCGCGCTGCGGATCACCAGGCCGGAGCGGATGCGGCCGGCATGGTCGCGCAACTGCACCCGCGAACCGGCAGCGACGCCCGGCACGCCGCCCATGACGACGAGGCCGCCCTGGGCGGACGTGGCGGTACGGAATTCGATATTCTTCATGGCGCAGCCTCCCTCAGGGTCGAGGGTGCGGCAGTCGAGGCATATTCCTGCAACAGCGGCTCGAACGCATCGGGGATCATGGCGATCTTGGCCTTCAGCGCGGCGATGTCTTCCGACGTGTGCTGGCTCTTCCAGCGCCGCGCCTGCGCCAGGATCGGGATCTGGATCAGGCGCCGCGCCGGTGCACCGAGTTTTACCAGCTTCATGCCCTGGCGATAGATCTCCAGCAAGGCCGCCAGCAGCGCAAACTGTTTCTCGGGCGAGGCGAAGCTGTCCACTTCATCGGTGGCCGCCTGTAGCAGCAAACCTTCCTTGATCAGCCCCGCTGCTTCCAGCGTCCAGCGTTGCTCGCTTGATAGCGCCTCGACGCCGACCAGGTTGACGATGCGCTGCAGTTCCTCGGAGGCGGCGAGCAGATCGAGCGCCTCGGCGCGCGCACTTTCCCAATTCGGATCAACCTCTTGCGACCACCATTTCGCAGCCGACTTCACATAGCCCGAAAAGCTTTCCAGCCAGTCGACTGCCGGGTAATGGCGCGCGTCGGCGAGTTCCTTCGACAGCGCCCAGAAGGTCTGGATGATCTCTTTCGTGTGGCTGGTGACCGGCTCGGAGAAGTCGCCGCCGGGTGGCGACACCGCACCGATCAGCGTCACCGAACCGTGATCGCCGGCGAAGGTTTCCACCCGCCCGGCACGCTCGTAGAAGGCGGCGAGACGCGAGCCGAGATAGGCCGGATAGCCCTCCTCCACCGGCATCTGGCCCAGCCGGCCGGCGACTTCGCGCAGCGCCTCGGCCCAGCGGCTGGTGGAGTCCGCCACCATCACCACGTCGTAGCCCTGGTCGCGGAAATACTCGGCCAGCGTGATGCCGACGTAGATCGAGGCCTCGCGCGCCACCACCGGCATGTTGGAGGTGTTGGCGACCAGCAGCGTGCGCTCCATCAGCGGGCGGCCGGTATGCGGGTCCTTCAGCTCGGGCATGAATTCGAGCACGTCGGTAAGTTCGTTGCCGCGCTCGCCGCAGCCGACGTAGATGACGATCTCGGCATTGCACCAGCGCGCGATCTGCTGCTGCAGCATGGTCTTGCCGGCGCCGAACGGGCCGGGGATCGCCGCCTTGCCGCCTTTCAGCAGAGGATAGAAGGTGTCGAGGATGCGCTGCCCGGTGATCAGCGGCGCCACCGCGTGGTCGCGCTGCCGGAAGGGGCGCGGCGTGCGCACCGGCCAGCGGTGGAACAGGTGCAGCTTCTCGATGCGGCCGTCGGCGAGCTTCACCCGGCCGATGACTTCCTCGATCGTGTAATCGCCTTCCGGCGCCAGTTCCAGCAATTCGCCCTGGATCAATGGCGGGGTCAGGATGCGGTGCAGGATCGATTCGGTTTCCTGTACGGTGCCGAGCACGGTGCCGCCCGCCAGCACGCTGCCGGCATGCAGCGCGGAATCGGGCACGAAATGCCAGGCCTTGTCGCGCGGCAGCGAAGGCACGGCAACGCCGCGTGCGATGCGGTCGCCGCTCTGCTCCCACACCGCCTGCAGCGGCCGCTGCACGCCGTCGAAGATCGCACCGAGCAGTCCCGGCCCGAGTTCAACCGACAGCGGCCAGCCCAGTCCTTCCGCTATTTCGCCGGGCCGGAGTCCGGCGGTGTCCTCATACAGTTGCGCCAGTGCGGTGTCGCCGTCGCGACCGATCACCTCGCCGACCAGGCCCATGTGTCCCACCCGCACCTGCTCGCCGAGCACCGTCTGCGGCAGCTCGAGTTTGACCAGGGGGCCGTTGATTTCCAGAATCTTGCCCATCGCGTTTTCCTTGTTGTTTCTTATCCGTGGACCAGCGTGCCGAGATCGGGCGCGCTGGCGAACAGGCGTTCCATCGCCACTCGGGCCAGTTCGTCTGCCAGGCGTGTCTGGCGCGCTTCGAAGGTCTGGTCGAGTTGTGCGCGATTGTCGGCGAGGCGCACCCGGATGCCGCCTTCGCTCGGACGGCCATGACTCGTCAGCGCCACCGTCCTTCCCGCTGCAGCACGCGCGGTCATCCCGGCCCATAGCGGTGCCAGACGTTTTTCGTCCTCGGGCCGCACCTCCGCCACCAGATCGCCCGGCGGCAGTGCCTGCGCCGCCGCAGCCAGCCACGCTTCGAGTACAGCCGGATAGCGCGACTCGTCCTGCGCCAGTATTCGGAATGCGGTCTTCACTTCGGACAGCGTGGCTTCGGTCAACGCCCAGCGCAGCCGGTCCAGTTCGGCGGACAGCCGCGTTTCCGCCGCCTGGCTCTGCCGCCGCACCAGTCGCTCGGCCTCGACCTTGGCGACCAGCACCTCACGCTCACCCGCCAGCTTCAGCTTCTCCGCCGACTCGGCAAGAATGCGCTCGCGTGCCGACTCGGCGTTCTGCAACTGCTCGCGCGCCAGCGTCTCGGCCTGCTGCAACAGCGCCTGCTCGAGTTGGGAAACCTGTGCATCCGCTTCCATTTATCGCTCCAAAACAAAACCTTGAGAGGCAAGATTCAAGTGACAGGATTCAAGAAAATTCTCAGCTTTCGTCTTGTGTCTTGAACCTAGTTTCTTGCATCTATTCCAACGCATCGGGCCCCAGCACCGCTCGCACCACCCCGTCCACCGCCGGCGCGTAATCGAGCGGCGCGGGCAGCGGCGGCAGTTCGGTGATGACGATGCGGCCGCCTTCGTTGCGCAGGCGGTTGAGCCAGTATCCGCCGCTGTGGGCAAGGTGCGTTTCCAGCAGCACCAGCGCCTCGTCGCCGCTTTTCGCCAATTGCTCGAGCACCGTTTCCACCGTGGCCGTATCCGCATCGGCATGGACCTCGGCGCCGATCAGACCGAAGCCGCCAGCCAGCCCGGCGCTGCCCAGTACCACCAGGCGAGCGCTGCCGTGCGGGAGATCGGTGTCGGATTGCATCGCCTCAAATCTTGCCGAGCAGGAGGATCGACATGACCAGGCCGTAAATCGCGATCCCTTCGGCCAGCCCCATGTAGATCAGGGTGCGGCCGAACATTTCCGGCTTTTCCGCGATCACTGCCAGCGAGGCCGACCCCACCGGCCCCAGCGCGATGCCGGCGCCGATGGCGGCCAGTGCGGTGGGCAGACCGATACCGATCAATGCCAGGCCCTTGCCCATGGAGATGTCCATCAGGCCGGCCGCGGCAGGCTCGGCCGCGAGTACTTCCTGCACGCCCAGCAGCATGACGCCGGCCAACCCCAGACCGAACAGCAGCACATTGGCGAGCATGCCGCCCTTGAGCCAGCCTGCCGGCACACGGCGCGGCTTCAGTTCCAGCCAGAGTCCTGCGCCCAGCGTGGCCGCCACGGGTAAAACCATCAGTGCAATCAACCAGGTCATGTCCACTCCCCTTTTAAAAATTCCATCAAACCCTGGCCTGCTGCGACGACAGCCGCAACGGCACGAATTCCGTTCCGTCCCCGCTGATGAAGCGCGAGAACCCTTCGTAATACATCAGGCGCAGCGCCTGGATGGCGACAATGCCGCCTTCCAGCACGATGATGACGATATTGCCCAGCACGATCGTGAGCCAGTGGCCGGCCGTACCCAAGCCGTTGGCCAGGGTGAAGATCGCCAGCGCCAGCGCCACGTGGTTGAGGCTGAATGCCGCCACCCGCATGAACGACAGGGTGTTGGCGAACAGGTTGATGCCGGTTTCCAGCGTCTCGATGGCGGTCACCAGAATCCGTTCGCCCAGCGCGGCCTTGGCCTCGACCCATTTGAACGCTGCAATCGTGACGATGCCAATCCCTGCCAGCACGCCAGCCGGCTGGGCAAGATCGGCTGCGCCAGCGAGGCTGACCACGCTGCCGACCGCGCCCAGATAAAACACCAGGCCGGCCAGGCCGGTGGAATCGAACAGCGCCTCGCCGACCTGGCCGGCAATGAATTTGTTGCGTGCATTGACAAGCAGCGTGAACACGATGAAGCCGACGCCGAAGCTCACCGCGATGGTCAGCGCGCGGATCGGGTCGTGCAAGGGCGACAGCCACAGCGGCTCGATGAGGGTCTCGTAGCCGAAGATGCTGCCGTAGAACAGGCCGAACAGCATCGATGCCGCCCCCGCTGCCATGCCTACCCAGGCCATGCGTCCGAGCCGCCGGGTCAGGGCGGCGGACAGCAGCAGGATCACCGCACCGTGGCCGATGTCGCCGAACATGGCGCCGAACAGCAGCAGGTAGGTGAAGGCGAACGGCAGCGCCGGGTCGAACTCGCCGTAACGGGGGATGCCGTAGCTTTTCACCAGCGGCACGAAGGGCTTGAGCCAGCCTGGATAACGCACCAGCGAAGGGACTTCGGCGATTTCGCCGGCGGTGGGCTCGCGGACATCGAGCCAGAAGCGCCCGTGAAAATGCCCATCCAGCGTGTCGCGCAGCGCGTAAAGCTGACGTTTGGGAACCCAGCCCGACAGGGCGGCCAGCCCACCCTTGCCGCGCACCCCGGCCAGCGCGGCTTCGGCCAGCGGGCGCGCCAGGGCGAGGCGCAGGCGTGCTTCGTGCAGACGCGGACCGAACCGGTCGCGCAGCCCGTCCATGATCTGGCATGCCGCGCCGGATTGCATGTTCAGCCGGGTGCGTTCTTCTTCCATCCAGGTTCGCGCGGCCTGCGGATGGGTGCGCAACTCGTCCGGCACCGGCAGTTCTCGCCAGCCGGCCTGCGCCAGCACGCCGCGCGCTTCGTCCTGCCGGGTACGCGGGCCGGCAATCACCGCAAAGACCTGTTCACCCACCTGATCGAAGCGCGAAACCAGGTGGCCGGTCATGGCCAGGGCCTCGGTCACGCGCTTGAGCCCCGCCACCGGCAGGCTGCCGATGCTGACGGCCAGCAAGCTGTCGGCGCGCAACAGATGCGCAAGATCCACGTTCAGGCGCTCCAGCTTGGCGAGCGTTTCTTCCAGGGCAACGAGATGATTGCGCGCGTCCTCGATCTGCGCCTCGCTATCGTGACACGCCAGGCAGGAGACCCACACCTCCTTCAGCCAGTGGTTCAATTCCTGCAGGTCGGCCAGTGCCGGTGCCTCGGCATCGGCCGGAATGCTCAGGGGGCCGGTGTCGCCGCACTGTTCCAGCAGTTTCGACAGGCGGGCCTCGGCTTCCAGCCAGGCTTCGCGATAGGCGACGGCGGGCGATTCCCCGAGCGACTCCAGCGCACAGGGCGCCGGGTTGAAGACGCCGAAGCGGGCCAGTGCCAGTGCGGCATCCTGCGCTTCGGAGGCCAGCATCAGCAGCTGGATTTTGCAGAGGGGTTCGGCGCGCAGCATCAGGCCACCTCGGCGGGAGCCCGTTGCAGGGCCTGGCGGATATCTGTCGCGGCCAGGCCGAGATGGCGGCCGCGCAGCACCGCCCGGACGGCACGCAGGTCGCGCTCGCGCAGGATCAGGTAGGCGAACGCGCGGGCAATGTCGGGCGCGCTGGAACGCAACACCCGCAGGGCCTGCTCGGCGGCGTCGTGTTCCATGCGGGCGAACACGCCGGGAATGTCGGTCACGCCGGTCAATTGAGACTGCAAGGCTGAAGGCAATGCATCCAGCACCGCTTCCAGGCTGTCCAGCGCGGCCAGCTCCTGCAGCCGCGAACCGGGCAGGCTGTAGCGCGAGCCCACCAGCAGGTAATACACCTGCGCCGGCGGCAGCTTGTAATTGAAGCGGTAACGCAGCAGCCAGACCAGGTTGATGCGGTCGATGAGATTTGCCATCAGGCTGCGGAAGGGTGCGCCCACCGTGTCTTCCAGCGGCTGGGCACGCAGGGTCAGCCCTTCGTAGTAGCCATGATCCAGCGCCGCGTCCAGGCTGAACGGATCGTGGCTCTGTTCGAAGGCGCGCCGGGCATGGCGCACAATGCTGGCGTAGGGGCCGGCCTCCAGCCGGCGCAACAGTTCGCCGACATCCTCGGCATGCGCCAGATCCTGGTTGTCGAGCCGGCCGAATGCCCCCATCGGCGTCAGTCGGGTGAGCACGGCGGCAGGCCGTTCGCCCGTCAGCTTGCTGCGCAGCAGCGTCTTTACGTTGGAAATTTCGAAACGCGCGGTCCAGAAGGTCAGGAACGCGCGTGCGGCACCGGACAATGGCCGGATCAGCACCCGCGTCTCCTCGAGGATTTGGGCAATGATGCGTTGTTCCAGCGAGCGGGGATCCTGCTGCCGGCCAGGCTCGCGGGCGTAACCCGCCGCCAGTTGCGGCAGCTCGTGCCGGATCAGCGTGTCGGCCACCGCGTCATCCGGCAGGCTGACGAGCGCGTCGAGTTCCTCGTCCCGCCAGAGGCGGCCGGCATACAGGCTGACGCGGGTGTTGAGGTAGGCGGACATGGTTATCTGGCAGCGTGATCGGGGACGCTCATCCTCCCCTTCCCGTCAGGGAGAGAAACGCGTCATGCGGTCGGGTCGAGCAACAGGGTCAGGGCTGCATCCACTGCCTCGGTTTCGTGGCGCGATGCCAGTTCGCGCAGCATGCGCTGGCGTTCGCCATATTTGCGTGCGAGTTCGGCCACGGCCTGTTCGGCGCGACCCTGCGCTTCGTGCAGAAAAGGCGCGCGCAGCTCGCTGCGGTCCACTTCGAAACGCGCCTCGGCCTCGCGCGCGGTGGCCAGGGCTTCGTCGATCAGGTGCTGGCGTTGCCGGCTGGCGTCATCGATGATGCCCTGTGCGCGGGTCTCGGCTTCCAGCAGTCGTTGCAGTTGATCGTCCACGGGATCACATGGCGACAATCAGCGCCAGACCCGTGGCCGCAATCCCTGCTCCCGCCAGCTGGACCGCGCGACGGCCGACCAGGCTGCCGGCGATGCCTGTGCCGTGCAGACAAGCCGTCGCCAGCACGAAGCCCAGGGCATAGAGCGCGGGGGACGCGGCCTGCGGCATTTCCAGTCCGTGGGCATAGCCGTGGAACAGGGCGAACGCGGCGGCAAGGGCCATGCCGACCGGCGCCGCCCACTGGCGCCGGATGGCGATCAGCAAGCCCAGCACCAGCACCGAAGCCGCAATGCCGGTTTCGACATGCGGCAATGACAGACCCGCCAGCGCCAGTCCGCCGCCCACAGCCATCGCACCGACGAAAGCAGCCGGTATCGCCCACAGCGCCCGACCGCCCTGCTGCGCCGCCCACAGCCCGATCGCAACCATGGCAAGCAGGTGATCCAGCCCCGACAGGGGATGCGCCAGGCCGCCAGTAAAACCGGTTACGGTGGTGTGATCGCCCGTGTGCGCGGAAGCCGTGCCTGCCAGCAGACACAGGGTGACCAGGGCAAACGTGCGTGAATGTTTAATCGGGTTCATTGCGTGCTCTCCAGTTCCAGATTGGTTCGGCCAAATAAACACAGCCAGCTGACTTCAGTCGAACAATTTCATTACTTGATCTTCACCTGTACCAGTTCCTCGCCATCCGGGTCGGTCACATGCACGGCACAGGCAATGCACGGATCGAAGGAATGGATGGTGCGCAGGATCTCGATCGGCTGCTTGGGGTCGTGCATCACATGGTTGTCCTGCAGCGCGGCCTCGTACGCGCCCGGCTGGCCTTGCGTGTCGCGCGGGCCGGCGTTCCAGGTGCTCGGAACCACCGCCTGGTAGTTGCTGATCTTGGCGTCGTCGATGACGATCCAGTGGGAGAGGCCGCCGCGCGGCGCTTCCATCAGGCCGACGCCCTGCATGTGGCTGGGCCAGGTGGACGGATCCCAGTACTGGTCGTTGAAGGTGCGGACGTCGCCGGCCTTGATGTTGGCCATCAGCTGGTCGAACCAGCCCTGCATGGCATCGGCGAGGATCTTCGATTCCAGCGTACGCGCGGCGGTGCGGCCGAGCGTCGAGAACAGCGCCTCGACCGGCACGTCGAGCGTCTTCAGCGTCAGCCCCACCAGTTCCTTCGCCTGGGCATTGCCGCTGGCATACAGCATCAGCACGCGGGCAAGTGGGCCGACTTCCATGGAGTGGCCCTTCCAGCGCGGCGATTTCAGCCAGGAATATTTCTGGTCGACATCGAGGTGTTCGTAAGGCGGCTTCGGCCCGGTGTAGTTGAGCTCGGTCTCGCCCCTGAACGGGTGCAGACCCTGCTTGTCGCCCTGGCTGTACTTGTACCAGGAGTGGCTGACGTATTCCTGGATCTCGTTGTCCGCATCGAGGTCGATGGGATGGATGGTCGACAGGTCGCGGTTGAGGATGACGCCGCGCGGGATGAGATAGGAATCGGTGTCCCAGAAACCTTTCGAGGGCAGGTCGCCAAAGGTCATGAAGTTGCCCAGTCCTTCCCCGCGCGCACCCCAGTCCTTGTAGAAACCGGCGATGGCCAGGGTGTCCGGCACATACACCTGATCGACGAAATCACGCATCTGGCGGATGACGTTCTGTACCGTCTGCAGGCCCACCATGTTGAGCGCGGTGGCGTCCTGACCGCCGCCGCTGGTGTGCACGGATATGGCCGATGGCACGCCGCCCACCACGAAGTTGGGGTGCGGGTTCTTGCCGCCGAAGATGGTGTGCAGCTTGACCACGTCACGCTGCCAGGCGAGCGCGTCGAGGTAGTGCGCCACCGCCATCAGGTTGGCTTCCGGCGGCAGCTTGTAGGCGGGATGGCCCCAGTAGGCGTTGGCGAAAATGCCGAGCTGGCCCTGCTCGACGAAGGTCTTCACCTTTTTCTGCACGTCGGCGAAATATCCCGGCGATGACTTCGAATAGCTCGACAGGCTTTGCGCCAGCGCCGAGGTGGCCTTGGGGTCGGCCTTCAGCGCCGAGACCACGTCGACCCAGTCGAGCGCATGCAGGTGATAGAAGTGCATCACGTGGTCGTGCACGTATTGCGCCGCGATCATCAGGTTGCGGATCAGTTCGGCATTCTGCGGAATGCTGTAGCTGGGGATGGCGCGATGCAGTGCATCTTCCACCGAACGCACCGAGGCGATGCCGTGCACCAGGGTGCAGACGCCGCAGATGCGCTGGGCGAAAGCCCAGGCATCGCGCGGATCCCTGCCCCTGAGGATGATCTCGATCCCGCGCACCATGGTGCCGGCGGAATACGCGCTGGTGATTTTTCCGCTGGCGTCGGTTTCCGCCTCGATGCGCAGGTGGCCCTCGATGCGGGTGATGGGGTCAACGACGATGCGTTGTGCTGTGGTCATGGCGTCAGGCTCCTTCCGGCTTGGCTGCCGCTTGCGGCGCGGATTCAGGGATGTGTTCGGCGATCAATTCGGTCAGTCCCATGACCGGAATGTCCATCTGGTAATGCTCGAGGCCTTCTTCCAGCACGATGCGGCAGTTGGCGCAGGCGGTGACCAGCCGATCCGGCTTGACCGCATCGAGCTGGGCTCTCTTCTTCTTGAAGGCTTCCAGCCGCAGTTCCTCGCCCTCCTCGATGGCCGAGGCGCCGCCGCCCCCGCCGCAGCACCAGTTCATGTAACCGGCATCCGGCATCTCGACGAAGTTCTTCGCCACCTGGTTCATCAGGTTGCGCTGCTGCTTGATCACGCCGCCGCGCCGTGCCAGCTGGCAGGGATCGTGGAAGGTCAGCTTGTCGGTCTCGAAGCCTTCGGTCTTCAGCAGGCCCTGCTCCTGGAACTCGCCCAGCACCTCGATGATGTGCTTGACCTCGAAGGTGAAGGGCCGGCCGATCAGGTTGGCGCCTTCCCAGCGCAGCGCGGTGTAGGCGTGGCCGCACTCGGGGCTGATCACGGTCTTGACCTTGAGTTTTTCCGCACCCTCGACGATGCGCGAGACGATTACTTTCGCCAGGTCAGAGTTGCCGATCTGGATGCCGGCGTTGGTGGCCTCGAAGGCGGTCGAGCACAGCGTCCAGGTCTTGCCGGCCTGGTGCATGATCTTGGCGACGGCGCCCAGGTATTCCGGGAAATTCATGATTTCCATGGAGGAGAGCATCACCATGTACTCGGCGCCTTCGGCATCGAGCGGAATCGGAATGCCGTAATCCTCTTCCACGTGCTTCATCTGCGCCTGCACCGCGGGCAGCTTGACGTTCATCGGGCTGCCGACCGTGACGGTGCGGTTGACCGCGCCCTTGATGCCCTCCGGCGCATGACCCGATGCCGACATGCCCTCGCGGAACTTGCGCACCATGTAGACGATGTCGTTGCCGACCGGGCAGACCGCGGAACAGCGGCCGCACAGTGTGCAGCTGTTGTAGACCAACTCCTGCCACTGATCCAGCTCGCCATCGGTGACGGCCTTGGACAGGCCGACCATTTTCTTCAGCCGTCCCAGCAGCGTGTACTCCTGCTCGTAGACGCGGCGCAGCGGCTCCAGCTTGTGGATCGGCGTGTACTTGGGGTCGCCGGTTTCCGTATAGAACAGGCAGGCCTCGGCGCACAGGCCGCAGTGCACGCAGCTGTTGAAATAACTGGCGATGGGCGCGTCGATGACTTCCTTGAGGACGCGGATGCCTTTTTCGAGGGTGGCGCTCATACCGGAACTCCTTTGTGTCCATTCACGCGGCCGTTGTACCAGCGCGAGCCGAACAGGGTGAAAGCATGGAACAGCTTGGTGAAAGGCAGCACCACCAGCAGGAGTTCCACCGAGAGGATGTGCAGCGCCAGCATCGTGGTGTAGGGCAGCAGCAGATGCTGCACCGCCATCCAGCCGGTCAGCACCGGCAGGAAGGTCACCGTCCAGGTGAACCAGTCCTCGAAGGTGCTGAGAAAACGCTTGACCGGCTTGTTGATGCGGTCGACCAGCACCACCACCATCGCCGCCATCGTCACCACCGCCGCCAGGTCGACGAACTGCGAAGGCAGACCGGGCCAGGACAGGCCGGTAAGATTCGTCACCAGCAGGATGTGCGGTGCGAACCCGAACACGACGATGGCCAGACCGATGTGGAAGATGTAGCCGCCGATGTAGCTCACCGGCGAGCGCTTCAGCATGCCGGGCGGGGGAAGGGAACGCCGGAACACGGTATGCACACCCGACGCGCCGGACGCGTGGCGCGGTGCGGAGAGGTCTTTCTTGCGGCCCAGCGAGTAGATTTCGAACAGGCGCCACAACACGCCCAGCAGGAAAATCCCCACCGCGATGTCGAGCCCCGGTCCGCGCACCCAGGTCAGAAATTGCAGTTCATTCATGTCACTTCTCCAGATCGGCCAGTGTGGTGGTCTCGTGCGCCGACTTGGCGGCGCCCTTCTTGGCCCGGTTGGCGAAGCTCACCGCCACGCCTGCCCCCGCGCCCACCACGGCCGCAGCGGCGCCGATCTTGAGCGGGTCGGCCGGCACCGACAGCGCCTTGTAGAAGCCGCCGGCATCCCAGAAATCGGGTTCGGAACAGCCGAGGCAGCCGTGCCCGGATTCCACCGGCCACGAGGTGCCGCCATTCCATTTCACCGTGGCGCAGGCGTTGTGTGTCACCGGCCCCTTGCAGCCCAGCACGAACAGGCACCAGCCGTTGCGCGACCCTTCATCGTCGAAGGTCTTGGCGAACTTGCCCTGGTCGTAGAACGGACGACGGTAGCAGCGGTCGTGAATGGTTTCGCCGAAGAAGGCCTTCGGACGTCCTTTTTAGTCGAGTTCCGGCAGGCTGCCGAAGGTGAGGTAATGCGCCAGCACGCCGGTCATCACCACCGGGATGGGCGGGCAGCCGGGAATGTTGACGATGGGCTTGTCCTTGATGATGTCGGACACCGAGACCGCACCGGTCGGGTTCGGGTTGGCTTTCGGGATGCCGCCGTAGGAGGCACAGGAACCCATGGCGATGATGGCCGCCGCGCCCTCGGCGGCCTCCTTCAGGATATCCACATTGGAGCGCCCGCCGATGCAGGAGTAAGCACCGTCGAGTCCGAGCGGGATCGAGCCATCGACGACGAGCAGATACTTGCCGGCGTTGTCCTTCATCGCGGCGTGCCGGGCTTCCTCGGCCTGGTGGCCGGCCGCCGCCATCAGCGTCTCCTGGTAGTCGAGCGAAATCATGTCGAAGATCATGCCTTCCAGGGTCGGCGAGTGCGAGCGTGTGATCGACTCGGTGCAGCCGGTGCATTCCTGGAACGGCAGCCAGATCACCGAGGGCCGCCGCGCAGCGGCCATGGCCTCGGCCATCGCGCGGCCGGCCGCGGGCGGCAACGCCATCATCGAGGCCAGTGTGGCGCAATACTTCAGAAAAGTACGGCGGGTGATGCCCTGCCGCGCGAGCGTATCGATCAACGGACCCTGCATGATGTGTGCCTCCTGACGTTTAACATCACAGCCTTACATTTCGCCGTTTTAATATCGTGCCGGCGCTCAATTCACCTTAGAGGTCGGAAATCAGTAATTCAAGATATTCCTGTCCTGTTTGCACATCCTCGGGATGCGCTTTCACCAGTTCGGGCACGAACGCCACTTCGATGAACTGCGAGGTGACCGCGCCCTGCTCGTTGTGATGCGTGACCCACCAGATTCCCGGACAGGCCGTCTCGTTCAGCGTGGACTCGCCGTTGGCCTGCAGGGTGACGCTGATTTCGCCGGCGCCGAGTTTGTCCTGCAGCCAGTCCAGGTCGGCGGGCGTCAGCGGCAAGGCGGACAGATCGATGGCAGAGGTTTCGCCGGACGCCAGCAGGCGCTTCACCAGCTCGGACAGTTCGCGCAGCAAGGGTGGCGCATTGCCGGTCAGGCCGGGCTCGGTCGGCGGGGGATTGATGACGTGTATGGGAATGGCGTCAAGCGACATGCTGCCATTCCCGGATCAGGTCGCGGATGGCCGCGCAGGCCGGCGGA
>JAIBFE010000365.1 GCA_019459705.1 Thiobacillus sp.
GACCAGGCCATCGTCTGCAACATCGGCCACTTCGACAACGAGATCGACGTCGCCTCGATCGAGAAATACCAGTGGGAAGAAATCAAGCCGCAGGTCGATCACGTGATCTTCCCGGACGGCAAGCGCATCATCCTGCTGGCCAAGGGGCGCCTGGTGAACCTCGGCTGCGGCACGGGCCATCCCAGCTATGTGATGTCGTCCTCGTTCGCCAACCAGACCATCGCGCAGATCGAACTGTGGCAGGAACGCGATTCCGGCAAATATCCGGTCGGCGTCTACACCCTGCCCAAGCATCTCGACGAGAAGGTCGCGCGCCTGCAGCTGAAGAAGCTCAACGCGCAGCTGTCCGAGCTGACCGACCAGCAGGCTGCCTACATCGGCGTGCCGAAGACCGGTCCGTACAAGGCGGAGCAATACCGCTACTGATCGACCTCACCTGAAGGAGCGCGCCATGCGTTTGCTGCTGCTGTGGATTCTGAATGCCGTCGCGCTGCTGGCGGTGACGTACCTGCTGCCTACCATTCAGGTGTCGGGCTTCGGCACGGCGCTGGTCGCCGCGCTGGTGCTCGGCTTCATCAACACGCTGGTGCGCCCGGTGCTGGCGATTCTCACGCTGCCGATCACGGTGCTCACGCTGGGGATTTTCTACCTGGTGCTGAACGGCGTCCTGTTCTGGCTGGCCAGCGCGCTGCTCCCGGGATTCCAGGTGCAGGGCTTCGTGTCGGCGATGGTCGGCGCACTCCTCTACGGCGTGATTGCCTGGGCGCTGTCCGCGCTCATCCCCAATGCAAAAGGTTGAGTCATGACCGAACGTACGTACAGCTACGAATTCTTTCAGCCGAAGACGGCGGAAGGTGCGGAGAAACTGCGCGACACGCGCAGGCAGCTGGCGCAACTCAATCCCAAGTTCTTTTCCGTCACCTTCGGCGCCGGCGGCTCCACTCGCGACCGCACGCTGGAGACCGTGCGCGAGATCCAGGCCGACGGCAGTGAGGCCGCACCGCACCTGTCGTGCATCGGCTCGACCGAGGAGAGCATCCGCGACATCCTCAACGAATACAAAGGCCAGGGCATCCGCCATCTGGTTGCACTGCGCGGCGATCTGCCCTCGGGCAGCATGGACGCCGGTGCATTCAACTATGCGAATGAATTAGTGGAATTCATCCGCAAGGAAACCGGAGACTGGTTCGAGATTGAAGTGGCCGCCTATCCCGAAGTCCACCCCCAGGCGCGTTCCTATACGGAAGACCTCGCCAACTTCAAGCGCAAGGTCGACGCCGGCGCGAATGCCGCCATCACGCAGTATTTCTTCAACACCGACGCCTACTTCAACTTCGTCGAGGACGCGCGCGCCCTCGGCGTCGGCATCCCGATCGTCCCCGGCATCATGCCGATCGGCAACTACGTTCAGCTGGCACGGTTTTCGGACGCCTGCGGCGCGGAAATCCCGCGCTGGCTGAGAAAAAAGCTGGAGACCTATGGCGACGACCTGCCGTCCTTGCGTGCCTTCGGTCTCGATGTGGTGACCGATCTGTGCGACCGCCTGCTCGCGGGCGGCGCGCCGGGACTGCATTTCTACACCATGAATCAGGCGGGGCCCAGCACCACCATCTGGCAGAGGCTGGGCTTGTCGGCGTGAACCCGGTGCCTGCCTGACGGGAAGCGGCTGCCAGCCGGGCAGAAAAAATGGGACCCGACACAATCGTATCGGGTCCCATTCCAGTGGCCTGACGTGATCATCCTGTGAACGCCGCCTTGTTCTCGCGTCACAAGCAAGGCGGCGTTCGTTTCATCAGTCTTCCCTGTGGTGGTGCCGGTGTCCCGGTTAGGGCCGCAGTTCCTTGCTGTACACCGTGGGTT
>JAIBFE010000367.1 GCA_019459705.1 Thiobacillus sp.
CGGCCCCGCCAAGATGATGGGGGTGGCGCAGGTGATCGGTATGAAGCCGATCTAGAGGTCGGTCTTTTACAGCTTGCCCTTTTCCGCTGCCAGCGCCTTCGACGCGCCCATCGGGAACAGCGTCGAGATCGCCGCCATCGCCGTGCCGGCACCGACCGCGCGCAGGAAGTTGCGGCGCATCTGGTCGTCGGGGAAGAGGCCGCGCATCACTGCCGATTCGACGACGCGCGACACGCGCGCATCCTCGTTCTTCATGTCGGCTTCATGGTCGGCCTGGCTGTGGTGGCGACCGCAGCTGCAGCCGGCACGGTGCAGTTTGGTATCGGGGTCAAACGGGTTGTCAAAACCGGACATAACGCGCTCCTCATCGGTTTGAAAATTGCATTGCAGTAACACGCACACGCCGCACCATTTTGTTCACCCCGCGCTCCGGTTTGGTGCAGATCATCCTGTCCAGTCCGGCGGGGCCATCCGTCGCCGGGTCGCGTGTATCAAGGCGATCCGGCCGGATTCGATGCGCTGTGTCGTGTTTCCACTTGTGTCGTAATCAGGAAGCGTGCCAACCCGCAAAAAAACTTTTAACTCCATGTTGTGTAAACGCTTTTCTGAAACGCATGAAAAACTGCTGCGCGCCTGGCCCGCTTCTTGATTACACAGTGTTGACACTTTGTTTCGAGGACCCCGCCATGACATCTGCCGTATTGCCCGCCGAGCGTTTGCAGGACGAGGAGCTGCTGGTGATCCGCGAGTCGGCGCGCCTGATGGGCAAGAGCCTGGAGCCTGGCCTGGTGATCCGCGAGATGCTGCACCTCGTCTCCGAATTTCTCGGCCTGAACCGAGGCCGCGTGGTACTGCAGGAACCAGGGGGCGGCGATTACGCGATCCGTTACGCCTATGGCCTGACGGAAGAGGAAATCGGGCGCGGCATCTACCGCCCGGGCGACGGCGTATCGGGACGCGTGCTACAGAGCGGCGAGACGGCGATCGTGCAGGACATCGACGACGACCCGCATTACCTCGCGCGCGCGGTCGAGCGCGACCGCCTGCCGAACGAGACAGTGAGCTTCATCGCGCTGCCGCTGATGAGCGAAGGCAAGGTGCTGGGCCTGCTGGGCGTGCACCGCATCCGCGGACGCACCCGCGCGCTCGCCGATGACCTGCGCATTCTCGAAATCATCGCCACGCTGGTCACGCAGATCCTCAAGCTGAACGATCGCGTGGCGGAACAGACTGCGCGGCTGGAGCATGAAAACCGCGAGCTCAAGTGGGCGATCGAACGCGGCGCACCGCAGCAGGCCACCCTCGGCATCGTCGGCGAATCGCCCGCGCTGCGGCATGCGCTGCGCCAGATCGAGCAGGTCGCTTCCACCGACGCGACGGTGCTGCTGCTGGGCGAGTCGGGCACCGGCAAGGAGCTGTTCGCGCGTGCACTGCACCTGTCGAGTCCGCGCCGCGACCTGCCTTTCGTCAAGGTGAACTGCGGAGCGATCCCGGAAAACCTGTTCGAATCCGAATTGTTCGGCTACGAGAAAGGCGCGTTCACCGGCGCGGTCACCGCGCGTGCCGGCTACTTCGAGCAGGCGAACGGCGGCACGCTGTTCCTCGACGAAATCGGCGACCTGCCGCTGGCAATGCAGGTGAAACTGTTAAGGGTGCTGCAGGAAAAATCGCTGCAGCGCGTCGGCAGCCGGCGCGAAACGCCGATCGACGTGCGCATCGTCGCCGCCACCAACCTTGACCTGCAGCAGCAGGTCAGCGCCGGGCGCTTCCGCCTCGACCGGTATTACCGGCTCAACATCATTGCTATCCGCCTGCCCGCGCTGCGCGAGCGGCGCGAGGACATCCGCCCGCTGGTGCGCCACCAGCTCAACCTCATCAGCCAGAGCTACCAGCGCAACGTCGGCCTGACGCCGGAGGCGATGGAGCGGCTGGCCGACTACCCGTGGCCGGGCAACATCCGCCAGCTGCGCAACGTGCTGGAGCGCCTGGTGCTGCTGGCCGAGGGCGCCGCGATTTCGGCGCGCGAGGTCGAGCACGTCATCCGCAGCGAGGCGGCCGGCGCGCCCGACACGCCACTACTCCATGCCGTGCCCGCAGAGGGGTCGGTGCGCCCCTATCTGCCGGCACAATCGCACGACCGCCAGCAGATCGAACAGGCGCTGGCACAGACCCATGGCAACAAGTCGCGCGCGGCGCAATTGCTGGGGCTGACCTTGCGCCAGCTGAACTACCGCATGAAGCGTCTCGCCATGAGCTGACAATGGTTGACAATTTGTTAGCGCGCACACACTCAGCCAAACGGGTCTTGATAAATATTCATATATAAATCAATAGCTTGACATTGTTTGACCGGGCTGGCACGGGAATCGCAATACAGGAAGTGTCGGTTCCCCGATCCCGTTCAATCCAAGGAGTCATGTCATGTCCGAAGTCGTCGCCCTGAAAACCCAAACCGCGCTTGAGCCCATCGATGCCGAAGGCCTTGCCGCCCTCGCCACCAAGGGCAAGGCGAACCCGCAGTCGGTCGTCACCCTGAAAGCCAAGACCGTGTGCGAGAGCAAGTTCCGCAACCTCACCTACGTGCGCAATCTGGAAGCGCACGTGATCGACGAACCGCCGCACCTCCTGGGTGACGACACCGCACCGAACCCCTCGGAAGCGGTGCTCGCCACGCTCGGCTCCTGACTGTCGGTCGGCCTGCACGCCAATGCGGTGGCGCGCGGCATCACGCTCACCCGGCTCGAACTCGAGCTCGAAGGCGACATCAACGTCACCGCCGTGTGGGGGGTGGGCGACCTCGACCCGCTGAAGAAGCTCGGCTTCACCGACGTGCGCGTGAAGGTGCACCTGGAAGGCGACGCCAGCGAGCAAGAACTGCAGGACCTGGTCGCGCATTCCAACGCCTGGTCGCCGGTGGCCAACACGCTGCGCAACCCGGTCAACGTCAGCGTCGAGCTCGCCTGACTCGTCCGCCTTTACAGGAGCGCACCATGCCTGCACCCGCACTTGCCCCCGTCCTGCCGGACACGTCTGCCGACGTGTTGCCGGGACTGGCCGAACTCATTGCCCGGGAGCTGGCGCCCAAGGTGGTCGACATCGACCTGAAGGGTGTCTATCCCGGCGATTTCCTCAAGCAGCTCGGCGCGCTCGGCGGGCTGGGCAGCCTCACCCCGGTGGCGCACGGCGGCAGCGCGCGCGGCCTCGGCCACGCGATCCGGGTGATCGAGGAGGCCTCGAAGGAGTGCGTGTCGACCGGTTTCCTGCTGTGGGCGGAATACGCCTTGCAGTGGTATGTGATCAACAGTTCCAACCACGCGCTCGCCGCCGAGATGCTGCCGAAAATGGCGCGCGGCGAGGTGCTCGGCGGCACCGCGCAGTCGAACAGCATGAAGTCCTGTGTCGGCATCGAGGAGGCACGGCTGAAGGCAAAGCGGGTCGACGGCGGTTATGTCATCAACGGCGTGCTGCCGTGGGTGTCGAACATCGGTCTCAATCACTGGTTCCACATGG
>JAIBFE010000241.1 GCA_019459705.1 Thiobacillus sp.
TGCGGCATCGGGCCTTCGACGGCGTCGACCAGCAGCACCACGCCATCGACCATGCCGAGCACGCGCTCGACTTCGCCACCGAAGTCGGCGTGGCCGGGGGTGTCGACGATGTTGATGTGGTATTCGCCGTAAGTGATCGCGGTGTTCTTCGCCAGAATGGTGATGCCGCGTTCCTTTTCCAGGTCGTTGGAATCCATCACCCGCTCGTCAACCGCCTGGTTGTCGCGGAAGGTGCCGGACTGTTTGAGAAGCTGGTCGACCAGCGTGGTTTTGCCATGGTCGACGTGCGCGATGATGGCAATGTTGCGGAGCTTGCGGGACATGATGGGGTGCCGGATTGCGGGAAACCCAGCATTATATCAGGGTTTTTTGACTATTTATTGTGCAAGCGGGTGGGCATCGATTCGCGCGTCGATGCGGTCGATGATTTTCAGGTAGCGGGGGCTGCCTATCGGGCCGTAGCGGCGGTTGAACTCGGCCTGCGGCATGAACTCCGGGAGGTCGCGAAAATCCGGCAGCAGGTCGGCGTCGCTGCGGGCGGCGGCCAGCCGCTGCCGCACCTGCGCCGCCGCTTCGCCGGTGGCGCGCTCGCCAAGTCTGACGCCGGCACGGTTGGCGGCCAGGTCGGTGAAACTGAAGCCCGAGCCCTTGTTGGCGTCCTCTTCTTCCTTGATCAGGCCGATGGCGTTGGCCAGCCGGCTGCCGCCGTTGACAGTCAGCGCGGCGGAAATCATGAAGTGTTCGGCAAAATCTCGCCGCCCATGTAGCGACAGCAGCACACGCGGCGCCCTGCGGATCGATTTGCTGTCGCCTTCCAGCAGTCTGGGCAGGCTGATGCCGGAAAGATAGGCGGCGAGGGCAGTGAGCGCTGCGCGGTTTTCCTCGGCTGCGTCGCCGCTATTCTGCTGCGCATGGTCAAACAGCGGCGCGATGACGCTGACCAGCGGCACTGTGCTGCCACGCGAATGAGGTTTCAGGAGCGCATCCAGCTTCTCGGCATAGCCCAGCATGCGTGCCTGGTCTTCCGGCGCAATCAGCAGTTCGGCGCTTTTGCGTTCAAGCTGGGTCAGCAGTTCAGGGTGCCAGCGGTAGTCCAGAGTGGCCTGGTTTTCGTCAAAATTCACCTGGGAAAATGCGTCGGCAAGCGAAGTGTAGGTTTCGTCGCGGCGCAGCCAGCGGTGCGCCAGGCGTGCCATATTGTCGGCCAGCGTGCCCGGTAGCGGCAGGCTGCCGAGTTGCAGGCTCTGGATGCGGATGCCGTTGGGCACATCGGCAACCTCGGCGGTGAGGTTGAGATAGCGGCCAAACGGATTGGACGGCACGGCCAGGGTGGCGGTCAGCGTGGCCAGGCCAGGCGTGAGTTCGGCGGCGATGCCGTTGACCTGGCGCAATTCGACCGCGTAATTGAGCAGGCGGTTGAGTTCTGCCTCGTCGAGCTGGATGGTCTGAATCACGTCGGGCGTCTGGCGGCGCGGGTCGTGCTTCTGGAACAGGGATTTGATCCAGGCCAGATCGGTGCGGCGAAATTCGCTGGGCGGCTCGATTGCCGGTGCGTCGTCCAGCATCAGCCAGGGCAGCGCGATGAGCCCGGCCAGCATGACAAACAATGCGCTCCACCCGATAAGCCGTTTCATGTCATTGCGGCTGGTTGCGCATGAAATCGGCGGTCTTGAAAAAGGCCGCGGTCAGTTCCTGCTGCATGGCGGGATCCACGTCCACATCCTGCATGGCGCGGATCATGCAGCCCATCCACTGGTCGCGCTCGGCTTCGCCGATGACAAACGGCATGTGACGGCGGCGCAGAAACGGGTGGCCGAAACGGTCGGTGTATTCCGGCGGGCCGCCGGTCCAGCCGGAGAGGAACCAGGCGAGTTTGTTGCGTGATTCGGTGAGGTCGGCCGGGTGCAGCTTGCGGATGCCGTAGTAATCGGGGTCTTCGTCCATCAGGTCGTAAAAGCGGTCGACCAGCCGACGGATGACTTCACCGCCGCCGAGGCGCTCGTAATGCGTCTGCATGTTCACCCTTTGACCGGCCTGACGGCTGCGGCCGCCGCCTTGGCATGGGTGCGGGCATCGTCCGTGGTGGTGGCCGTGGCGAGTGCGACGCCCATGCGGCGGCGGGCAAAGGCCTGCGGCTTGCCGAATAGCCGGATATCGATGCCAGGCGTGCGCAAGGCATCCGCAACACCTTCGAAGGCGATGCTGGTCGCATCCATGCCGCCGTAGATCACCGCTGATGCGCCGGGTTCGCGCAAGGATACGTCGACCGGTAGGCCGAGAATGGCACGTGCGTGCAGTTCGAATTCGTTCTGCCGTTGCGTCGCCATCGTCACCATGCCGGTGTCGTGTGGGCGTGGGCTGACTTCGGAAAACCACACGGTGTCACCCTTGACGAAGAGCTCAACGCCGAAAATTCCGCGTCCGCCAAGGTTGCCGGTGACGGCGGCGGCGATCGCTTGGGCATCCTGCAACGCCGCGGCAGACATTGCCTGCGGCTGCCACGATTCGACGTAATCGCCCTTGACCTGCACGTGGCCGATGGGCTCGCAGAAATGCGTCTCGACCTGGCCCGATGCACCAAGCGCGCGCACGGTCAGCAGCGTGATCTCGTAGTCGAAATCGATGACGCCCTCGACAATGACGCGACCCTTGTTGACCCGTCCGCCTGCAGAGGCGTAATCCCAGGCCGTCCCCAGCTGGCTGGCGTCGTCGACTTTCGATTGGCCCTTGCCGGATGACGACATCACCGGCTTGACGATCACCGGGTAGCCCAGCTTCTCCGCGGCGGCGGTCATCTCGGCGAGGCTGTCGGCAAACACATAGGGCGAGGTCAGGAGATTCAGCGTCTCGGCGGCAAGCCGGCGGATGCCTTCGCGGTTCATGGTGAGGTTGGCGGCGCGCGCGGTCGGGATGACTTCGGCCAGCCCGGCGGCCTCGATCTCCAGCAGGGTTTCGGTGGCGATGGCTTCGATCTCCGGCACCACCAGATGCGGCTTTTCCGCCTCGATCAGCGCGCGCAGGGCTGTGCCGTCACTCATGTCGATGACGTGCGCACGGTGGGCCACCTGATGGCCGGGCGCATTGTCATAGCGGTCGACCGCGATGACTTCGACGCCTAGACGCTGCAGCGCGATGATGACCTCCTTGCCGAGTTCGCCCGCGCCAAGCAGCATGACGCGGGTGGCGGACGGAGAAAGCGGGGTGCCGAGACGCATGGACGGATCCTGATCAAAAAAACGATTTTACCGTGGCTTACAGATGTTCCTCGATCGGCAGCGCCTGCAGCACGCGCAGCAAGCCGCGCTGGATCGGCGTGGTTCCCGGTTCGATGTCCGTGATGCGCGTCAGGCCCTCGTGGATGTCGTGCCACTGCAGGTGTCTGTCCGCTTTCCCGTCGACGGTCTCGACGTCGAGTTGCGGCCGGTAGCTGCGCTCGGGGCGCATCGCGTCCTCGGCGATGACGGTGACCTGGCGCGCCAGTTCGGGCGAATGGATGACCAGGCCCATTTCGGTATTGAGCAGCGCCGAGCGCGGGTCGAAGTTGAAGCTGCCGATGAAGACGTGCTCGTCGTCGAACACGAAGGTCTTGGCGTGCAGGCTGGCGCGCGACGAGCCGCTGCCGAGGTCGCGCAGGCGGCCGCCGGTGGGTTCGGCGACCGGCTTCAGTTCGTACAGGCCGACGCCGGCCTCGAGCAGCGGGATCCGATAGTTCGCATAGCCGGCATGCACCACCGGCACGTCGCTGGCGGCGTAGGCGTTGGTCAGCACATCGACCCGCACGCCCTGGCTGCGCCAGTATTCAAAATACGCCATGCCGGTGGCGCCGGGCACGAAATAGGGCGAAACGATGAGTGCGCGCCGGCTGGGGTCGACACCCAGCCCGGCAAGTTGCCCGATCAGCAGCTTGGACGTCGATTTGCTGCGCTTCAGTACCTTCTCCGGCGGGTCGACGATGAGGTCGGCGCGTGCGATCTGCCAAGGGGTTTTCCCGGTCAGCAGTCCAGGGATGGGATCGGCAGCCGTCAGCGCGCGGCCATAGTCGCTGCCAAGCCGCTCGCTGCGGAACTGCTGCAGGCGGCGGCTGGCACGCTGCAGCCGAATGTCGCCGGGATTGACCGGCAGGGCCGAGGCCGGCACCGCAGCCTGGCTGTTCCAGTACTGGTCGAACGACTGCGACAACTCGTCGACGATCGCGCCTGCAGCGATGACGTCGAGGTCGATGAAGGCGATGTCGTGGTGGGCGCTGAAATACTCGTCGCCGATGTTGCGCCCGCCGGCGATGCCGATCTGGTTGTCGGCGATGAAGACCTTGTTGTGCATGCGGCGGACCAGCCGGACGTTCTCGCGCAGGGCCTGCCAGCCCTTCACGAACAGATTGGCGCTGCGGGTATGGAAGGGATTGAATAGCCGCACCTGGATGTTGGGATGGGCGTTGAGCGTGGCGAGCCGCACTTCCTTGTCAGCGGTGTCGATGTCGTCGATCAGCACGCGCACGCGCACGCCGCGTTCGGCTGCGGCAAGCAAGGCGGCGGCGACCAGTTTTCCGGAGGTGTCGTGATGAAACAGGTAATACTGGACGTCGAGCGTCCGGGTGGCGCGCTGCGCCAGCGCCAGCCGAGCGGCGAGCGCGGCGTGGCCGCCGTGCAGCAGGTGAAAACCCGATTCGCCCGGCGGAATATGCATATCCAGACGCGATTTCAGTGGGCTGTCGACCTGGTTCAGAGCGGCATGCGAGGGGGGGCGCTCGGTGTCCAGCCTGAGCGTAGGCGCGCAGCCGGCGAGCGCCAGCAACGCGGCGAGGGCGAAGCTCACCCGCGCGTCAGGCGATATTCTCATCGAGACGCCACCAGGCAAAATGGGGGCCGGGATCGGTCTTGCGGCCCGGTGCGATGTCGCTGTGCCCTACCACTGCCCGAATCGGGTAGGCCTGCTTCAGCACGTTCACCAGCGGGGCCAGGGTTGCGTACTGAACTTCGGTGAAAGGCAGGTCATCGGTGCCTTCGAGCTCGATGCCGATGGAAAAATCGTTGCAGCATTCGTGTTCCTGCCAGGTCGACACCCCGGCGTGCCAGGCGCGCCGGGTGCACGGCACAAACTGGATCAGCGTGCCGTCGCGGCGGATCAGGAAATGGGCCGACACCCTGAGACCGCGGATACCCTGGTAATACGGATGCGCATCCCAGTCGAGCCGATTGGTGAAAAGTTCGATGATCGCATCGCCGTCGAAGACGCCCGGCGGCAGCGAGATGTTGTGGATGACAACGAGTTCGATCGCCATGCCCTCCGGGCGCGCGTCGCAATTGGGCGAGGGCAGCTGGCGGGCGGTGGAGAGCCAGCCGGAAGCATCGAGGACGTCGGAGTGGGGCGAGGAAATCGACATGGCGCAAGCTTACTCGACCACCGCGAAGTCTGGAAACATCGGCGTCGAGGCCGTAGACTGCCGACTTCGTTTGATTTCGCTATCCGTCATGACGCCGCCTGAAGCGCAACAACTGCTGGACACTGCCGAGTGCGTTGCGTCCGCCGACGCCGTGCAGGCGGTGATCAACCGCTTGGCCAGTGACATTACCCATACACTGGCCGGCGAGTTTCCGCTGGTGCTGGCGGTGATGGGCGGCGCGGTGGTGTTTGCCGGACAGCTATTGCCGCGGCTGAATTTCCCGCTGGAGTTCGATTATCTGCACGTGACGCGCTATCGCGGTACCACCCAGGGCGGCGAGATGGAGTGGCGGGTGCTGCCGGGACAAAACGTGGTAGGCCGCAGCGTGCTGGTGCTGGATGACATTCTCGACGAGGGGGAAACCCTGGCGGCGATCCGCGACAAGCTCCTGCACATGGGCGCGACACGGGTGTGGTCAGCCGTGCTGACCAACAAGGACAACGGCCTCGCCAAACCGATCCGCGCCGATTTTGTAGGCCTGGACGTGCCAGACCGCTATGTGTTCGGTTGCGGCATGGATGCTTACGGACTGTGGCGCAACCTGCCCGCCATTTACGCTTTGAAGGATAAATAATATGTTGGGAATCATCGGCGGAACCGGGTTGACCCAGCTCGCCAATCTGGAAATCACCCACCGTCAGGTGGCACGCTCGCCATACGGCGAACCTTCGGGTGCGCTCACCTTCGGCCGCATCTGCGGACAGGAAGTGATTTTTCTTGCACGCCATGGCTACGGCCATACCATTCCACCACACGAGGTGAACTATCGTGCCAACCTGTGGGCGCTGAAGGACCATGGCGTTGATCGCGTGGTGTCGGTGGCCACCGTCGGCGGCATCCATCCCGAATTGATCCCCGGCACGCTGGTCATCCCGAACCAGATCATCGACTACACGCATGGTCGCGCCGCGACGTATTTTGTCGAAAATGGCAAACCGGTCACGCATCAGGATTTCACGTTTCCCTATTGCAGTGCCATGCGAACTGCATTGCTGCAAGCCGCAGTCAGCGCCGGCATCAGCCTGCGCGACGGGGGTGTGTATGGCGTGGCGCAGGGGCCGCGCCTGGAGACGGCGGCCGAAATCAACCGCATGGAACGCGACGGCGCCGACATGGTGGGAATGACCGGCATGCCCGAAGCCTATCTGGCGCGCGAACTGGCGCTCTGCTACGCGACGGTGGGAGCGGTGGTGAATTACGCCGCCGGGCGCGGTTTGTCGGCCGACGGCATCCAGATGGAAGAGATTCAGCCCGTGCTGGGGGAAGTGATGCTGCAGGTGCGGCATTTGCTGGAACAGTTGGTGACCAACGACGCTGCCGGGCTGTGCAGCTTCTGAGTGCGTGATGAAGCTTTACCGTGTCTTGCAGTCGCAGGGGTTCGGCTCGCGCAAGGGCAGCATGGTGCGCATCAGGGCAGGCGAAGTCGCGGTCAACGGCGTGGTCTGCGATGACCCCGAGGCCGAGGTCGACCTGTCCGGACTGGAACTGACGCTTGACGGCCTCACCTGGCCGTATCGCGAAAAGGCCTACGTGCTGATGCACAAGCCGGCTGGCTACGAATGCTCGCATCATCCCAGCCATCACCCCAGCGTGTTTTCCCTGTTGCCGCCGCATCTGCTGCAGCGCGGCGCGCAATGCGTGGGGCGTCTCGACCAGGACACCACCGGCCTGCTGCTGTTTTCGGACGACGGCCAGTTCATTCACCGCATGATCTCGCCGAAAAAAAGCGTAGCCAAGGTCTACCGTGCCGTGTGTGCCGACCCGGTGAGCGACGCCATGCTGGACGTCCTGCGCGGCGGCGTTCAACTCAACGACGAGCCGGCGCTGATTGCCGCGCTGGCGTGCGACAGGCTCGACACACGCACGCTGCGCCTGACGCTGGCCGAGGGCAAATACCACCAGGTCAAGCGCATGATCGGCGCCACCGGCAACCGGGTCGAGGCGCTGCACCGCGAAGCCATCGGCCACTATGCCTTGCCGGCAGACCTGCCGCCCGGCAGCTGGTGCTGGCTGGAGCCGGAAGATCTGAAACAGCTGGAGCAGCCATGGCGATCCGTGATGTCCTGAAAATGGGTGACCCGCGCCTGCTGGAACCGGCGCGCCCGGTGGAGGATTTTGCCTCGCTCGAACTGGCGCACCTGTTTGTCGACATGCACGACACCATGCGCTCGCTCAACGGCGCCGGACTGGCGGCGCCGCAAATCGGCGTCGGCCTGCAGGTGGTGATCTTCGGGGTTGACCTCAATCCGCGTTATCCGGATGCGGAAAGCGTGCCGTTCACGGTGCTCATCAATCCTGTGTTGACGCCCCTGTCCGACGCGATGGAGGAAGGCTGGGAGGGCTGTCTGTCGGTGCCCGGCATGCGCGGGCTGGTGCCGCGCCACACTGCTTTGCGCTACCAGGGCTTCGACGCGGCGGGTCAGCCGATCGACCGCAGCGTGAGCGATTTTCACGCCCGCGTGGTGCAGCACGAAGTCGATCATCTGCGCGGCATTCTGTACCCGATGCGAATCCGCGACCTGCGCTATTTCGGTTTTACCGAGACCCTGTTCCCGGGGCAAAACCTGCAGGACGATTGACGGGGTTTCGACGCTTTCGGGCACGATTTTAGCTAGCCTAAAGTTGCTTCTGTCCTCGCCGCTAACTTGTTACGTAACCGTGGGCGAGGTGCCCCGGCACAGGCAGCAAGGACAACAATGAGCCCGGAACACAAGATCCAGCCGACCCCGCGCCGCATCAATCACGCCACCGTGATGATGAGCGAGGCGGCCCAGCTCGACGACATCGCCGCCCAACTGATGGCAGTGCAGCGCCACTGGAACGATCCCGACCGCGAATTCCATCTGGCCGCTGCGCTGGCGGCCAGCCGTAGCGCCTGGCATGCCATTCAGACCGCGCTGGCCGAAGGTGTGCTGACGCTGCCGCCGGATGTGCAGCACAACGTGCTGATTCTGTCGGTGTATGCCGACAGCAAAATCAATATCTGCGAAATCAGCCCCAGCGCCGACGTGCTGGGCAGCCTCATTTCCCTTACCCGCACCCTGGCGGGCAGCCTGAAGGAATGGCGGGTGGCGGCATGAGTCACCCGGCGAGGGCCCCGCGCAGCGGGATCGACGGCCAGACGAATGCCGCCCAAGGCCGAATTGGGGAGGGTGAATTTATTACGATTCCTCAAGAGGCCGAGCGCATGAGTCACCCGGCGAGGGCCCCGCGCAGCGGGATCGACGGCCAGACGAATGCCGCCCTGGGAGAAAACGACAGGATCACGTTGAGGGCTGCGCCCAATCAATTCAACTTGCCCGTTGCTGCAGTGGATGTCGGCACCGTGGTGCGCCCGGGCCGTGTTCGCAACCGCACCAAGACCGAGACGGACGAAAAGATCAAGAAACCCGCCGACGGCGTGCGCAAGAAATCGCCGCCTGCCCGCAAGGCCCCGGCACGCGGGCGTTACGTCGACGAATACGCGCGCCCCGCCTGCTAGGCGCTCAGCACTTTATCTATCTCGGCTTCCAGCGCTTCGCGTCCCGCTGCGGTCTGCAGGGCTTCGCCCCGGATCAGGAAGGTGTCTTCGACCCGCTCGCCCAGCGTGTCGATCTTGGCGGCATAGACGCTCACGTCATGCCGCATCAGTGTCTCCGCCACTGCAAACAGCAGGCCGCCGCGATCCGCACAGGTGATTGACAGCATGTCGCCATGTCCCTGCGCGTCGGCCTCGAGCTTGACCGTGGCCGGGTAGGGATGGTGGCGCTGGTGACGCGACAGGCGGCCGCGCGGCACGGCTTGCATCGGCTGCGCCGGATCGAGATCGCGTGCCAGTTCGTGTTCCACATAGCTCAAAAAGTCGCGGTAATGAATGCCGCGATTGGCCAGGTCCATCACCTGAAAGCTGTCGAGTGCATAGCCATGCCGGGTGGTGTGGATCTTGGCTTCTAGGATGGTGTACTGGATGCGCGCGAAAAAGCCGCAAATGCGGGCAAACAGATCAGGGCGGTCGGGCGTGTAGACCAGCACCTGGATGCCTTCGCCGGCCGGCGAGAGACGCGCCCGTACAAGGACATCGGGGCTGTCGGTGCGCCGCCACAGCATGCGGGCCTGCCAGGACATGTCGCGGACATCGAAGCGGACAAAATAACGCCTGTCGAGATGCTTCCACAGGGCATCCGCGGCGTCGCCCGGCAGGCCATAGAGGGCGAGGTTGACGCGTGCTTCCGCCTGCTTGGCGGCGATATCGGCCACCACTTCGTCGCTGCCCGCCAGCTGGGCATGCGCAGCGTGATAGAGGTCTTCCAGCAGCTTGCCTTTCCAGGCGTTCCAGACCTTGGGACTGGTGCCGCGAATGTCGGCCACGGTCAACAGATAAAGCGCCGTCAGCCGGCGTACGTCACCGACCCGCGCGGCGAAGGCGGCGATGACGTCGGGGTCGCTGATGTCCTCTTTCTGCGAGGTGCGCGACATCGCCAGATGCATCTCCACCAGCCAGGCAACCAGTTCGCTGTCCGCCTTGTCAAGCCCGTGCTGGCGGCAGAATCGCCGCGCATCGGCTGCGCCCAGTTCGGAGTGGTCGCCGCCGCGGCCCTTGGCGATATCGTGAAACAGCGCCGCCAGGTACAGCAGTTCAGGCTTGTCGAAGGCGGCGATCAGCCGGCTGGCGAGCGGGAATTCGTGCGCCAGTTCCGGCACGGTGAAGCGGCGCATGTTGCGCAGCACGGTGAGGATGTGTTCGTCCACCGTGTAGACGTGGAACAGGTCGTGCTGCATTTGTCCGACCACGCGGCCAAACGCCGGGATGTAGCGTGCAAGCAAGCCGTAGCGGTGCATGGCGCGCATCGCCCGGGTGAGGCCCGTCGGCTGGCGCAGCAGCGTCATGAACAGCGCGCGGTGCGCGGGATTGGCGCGGAAGGCGGCATCAATGCGGGTGCACCCGCGCCACAGCGCGCGCAGCGTGGCCGGTTCGAACCCGGCGAGTGCGGGGCGCTGCGCGTAGACGATGAAGGCGCGCAGCAGGGCGTCGGGTGTGCGCTCGAACAGATCGGCAGCGCGTGCTTCGAGAAGCCGGGCGCGCACCTGGAAATCCGCGTCGATCGGCTCGGGCGGCACAGTCACCGGGAACAGCCGCACCCGCAGCGACTGGATGAGGATGTCGTTGGCGCGCTGGATCAGCTTGGCGGCGCGGTAATAGCCCTGCATCATGCGTTCGCCCGCGCGTTTGTTCGTGGTGGAGGCGAGTCCCAGACGTTCGGCCAGTTCGGTCTGGTAATCGAAGGCCAGGCGGTCGTCGCGCCGCCTGGCCAGCAGATGCAGATGAATGCGCAGCGCTGACAGGGCGCGTTCTTCGCGCGCAATGCGCCGCGCCTCGGCCGGGGTCAGCAGCCCCGCGCGCGCGATGCCACTCCAGCCACCGTGGATGCCGCAGGCCTGCGCCAGCCAGTGGATGGTATGCAGATCACGCAGGCCGCCGGGGCTGTCCTTCAGATTGGGTTCGAGCTTGTAGGCGCTGTCGTCAAAGCGCGCGTGGCGTGCCTGCTGTTCGGCCAGCTTGCCGTCCAAAAAATGCTGGGCGTCGAAGCGTGCCTGGAAACGGCGGCCGAATGCGTCGAACAGGGTGCGGCCCCCCCATACGAAGCGTGCTTCCAGCAGGTTGGTTTCCACCGTGATGTCGGCGTCGGCCTCGGCCATGCAGGCTTCGACGGTGCGCACGCTGTGACCGATTTCCAGGCCGACGTCCCAGCATGCCTGTACCCAGTTTTCCAGGATGGCTTGCTGTTCAGTGGTGGGGTCGTGCGGCAGCAAGAGCAGCACGTCGACATCCGAGCCGGGGAACAGTTCGCCCCGCCCATAGCCGCCAACGGCGGCGAGGCAAAAACTGGCGGGCAGCGCGAGCCGGGCGCTGATGTCAGATAGCACGCCGTCGACCAGGGTGGCATGCCGGGTCAGGTAGCGGGGGACGGAGGGGGTTTCAAGATAGGCCGCGGCGAGTGCCGCGCGCCCGGATTTGAGCCGCTCGCGAAGATCGGCGAACGGCGGGTAGCTCATGCGGCGTGGCGGATGCGGTCGGGAACGGCCGGGGTGCCGGCTGACACGGTCAGTACTTCGTAGCCGCTGTCGGTGACCAGAACGGTGTGTTCCCACTGCGCCGACAGGCTGCGGTCCTTGGTGACGATGGTCCAGCCATCCGGCATCAGGCGGATGACGCGGCGGCCGGCATTGATCATCGGCTCGATGGTGAAGGTCATGCCGGGTTCGAGCAACATGCCGGTGCCGGGCTTGCCGTAATGCAGAACTTGCGGGTCCTCATGGAAATTGAGGCCGATGCCGTGGCCGCAGAATTCGCGCACCACGCTGTAGCCGTGATTTTCGGCAAAGCGCTGGATGGCATGGCCGATGTCGCCCAGGCGGGCGCCGGGTTTGACGTGGTCGATGCCGACCCACATCGATTCGTAGGTGATCTGGATCAGCCGCTTGGCCTGAATCGACGCTTCGCCTACCGCGAACATGCGGCTCGTGTCGCCGTGCCAGCCGTCCTTGATGACGGTGATGTCGAGGTTCACGATATCGCCGTTTTTCAGCACCTTGTCGCCCGGTACGCCGTGGCACACCTGGTTGTTGACCGAGGTGCAGATCGACTTGGGATAGGGTGCGTGGCCGGACGGTGCGTAGTTCAGCGGCGCCGGGACCGTGCCCTGCACGTTCACCATGTAGTCGTGGCACAGCCGGTCAAGTTCGCCCGTGGTGACGCCGGGTTTGACGAAGGGGGTGATGTAGTCGAGCACTTCCGAGGCGAGCCGGCCGGCGATGCGCATGCCTTCGATCTCGGCACCGGTTTTGATGGTGACAGTCATTGATGATGGGTCGGTGGGAAGTAAAGCCGCATTCTAGCGCGCCCGATGCGCGCCTGAAAAAGCTCTGCAAGGGATAACCACAATATGAAAAGGGGACACATGGCGTGTCCTCTTTCTATCCGGCGCGGATGCGCCGGCTTACGGTCTTGAACTTACTGACCCGAGGGATGCGTCCCATCGCTGCGAACCTGCTCGCGGGTTTCATTGCGGATCTGGTCGCGGTCCTGATTGCGCTGTGCATCGCCGTCATGGGTGCCGTCGCGCTTCTGCAGGCGTTTTTCTTCACGGCTCTGGCTGCGCGTTTCCGTGCGCTGGGCCGGATCGGGCTGGGTCATGCTGCCATTTCCCATGCCCAGGCCGCCACCCATGCCGCCGTTGCCGCCTTTGGCATGAACCACGCCGCTGGCGAGGCCGGCAGCAAACAGAACCAGGGAAATAATTTTCAGTGATTTCATATGGCACTCCTCGTCGATTGAGATTACCGACCCCGTCGCCCTGAACCTGCTGCAGAACCTGCGCCGGCACCTGCGCTGCCCCCGGCCGCTGCCCCCCCCATTTCCTGCTGGCGATGTTCATAACCGGTGCCGTAGCGCAGCTGGGCCGGCCCTGGCTTGTTGCCTTGAAGAGGCGGCGCTGGCGCATGCAGGTTGCGCTGCACCGTCTCGTCGACCGGGCCCGCGGGGGTGCGCAGGATGTCGTGTGGCAAGGACAGGTTGAGGGGGCGGGGCTGCGCGGCTTTCGGGCTTGTCTGCCGTGCCTGGGCCCAGGCCGGCGAGGCCAGAGCCAGGACGGACGGAATAAGGATCAGGTTCAGGCGTGACAGGCTCATGTTCAGGTACGGATATCGATTGATGCCGCGGGATTGCGGTTGGAGTGCATTCTGGGCGGGGCGTGTCGCTGCGTGATGTCAGGCGGATGGCGCTGCGTGTCAGTGTGTGTCGGTTTGTGACAGGCCGGCGGGAGTGTCCCTGTTCTGGAGTAGGATAACCGTTGCCGGGAAAGCCGTCATCGCCGCCCGTGGATGGCGTGCCGTTTACCCCCGAATGTAGCCGTCTAACCCATGCCAAGCCCATGCACCACATGATGCAACTGTTCCAGCCTGTTTTCGCCAACGCTGCACGGGATGTGCCGTGACAGAGGGGAGCGCTACACGCATTCTGGTAGTGGATGACGACCCGGGCATGCGCGCCCTGCTGGAGGCCTATCTGGGCGACAGCGGGTTTGCGGTGGAGGCCGCAATGGACGGCCCGGCCATGTGGCAGGCGCTGGAGCGCGGCATGCCGGACGCCATTGTGCTCGACCTGATGCTGCCCGGTGAGGACGGGCTGTCGCTGGCGCGGCGGCTGCGCAGCCAGTCGAACGTACCCATCCTCATGCTCTCCGCGCGCGGCGAGGAAATCGACCGCGTGGTTGGCCTGGAAATGGGCGCCGACGACTATCTGGCAAAACCGTTCAGCCCGCGCGAACTGCTGGCCCGCCTGCGCGCGCTGCTGCGGCGTAGCCAGGGGCAGCGTGAACCTGAACCGCAGGCACCGCATCCCGCATTCGGCCCCTATCGGCTCGACGTATCCAGCCACCGCCTCACCCGTGACGGCGCCGAGGTGAAACTGTCGACTGCCGAATTCGCGCTGCTGCGCATCTTTGTCGAACATCCGCTGCGGGTGCTGTCGCGCGACACCTTGATCGACATGCTGAAAGGCTACGAGCGCGATCCGTTCGACCGCAGCGTCGACACCCGCGTCACCCGCCTGCGCCGCAAGATCGAACCCGATTCCGCGGAGCCGGTCTACATTCGCACCGTGCGCGGCGAGGGCTATCTCTTCAATCCGCGCGGCGCCGAGGCGTGAGGCTGTCGTCGCGCCTGAGCCTGACGCAGCAGAATGCGCTGCTGCTGGTGGTGGTTTTCATCGCCTTCGAACTGCTGGTGGCCAGTGCCATCACCTATTTCCTGATGCTGCCGATGGCGCGCCGGTCGGCGGCCGATCTCGCGGGTCTGATGACGCTGTCGGCGCAGACCTGGAGCGAGTTGCCGCCGATCACCCGGCCTGCTTTCGAAATCGAACTGGCGCGCTCGCATGCCCTCGCGCTGCGCGCCGAGCCACCGCAACACGCTCAACCCCCAACGTGGCGGGAGCCCTATCTGCATTTTCTGGTGGCGTCGTTGAACGCACGGGTGGGCGAGCCGGTGGCGACTGCGCGCGAGGAAATCCAGGGGGAGCCATGGTTCTGGGTGTCGTTGCCCGCAGGCAGCAGGCATCTCTCGGTGGGGTTTCCTCACAGCCGCATCGGCCCGCGGCCGATTCATGCCTTGCTGGCTTCGCTGGCCGGCGGCGCGCTGCTGACCCTGCTCGCGGCCTGGTGGCTGGCGCGCCGTGCCACCCGCCCGCTGCAAAGGCTGCAGGAAGCGGTCACCTCGCTGGGGCGAGGGCAGACGCCGGAACGCCTGCCCGAAACAGGACCGCGCGAAATCGCTGCGCTGAGCCGCCGCTTCAACGAGATGGCGAAGCAGGTGGAGGACCTGCTCGCTGCCCGCACGGTGCTGCTGGCCGGGGTGTCGCATGATCTGCGCACCCCGCTGGCGCGGCTGCGGCTGGCGGTGGAAATGCTGGTGCGCAAGCCCGGTCCCGAGCTGGCTGCACAGGTGGAGAGCGATATCGAGGCAATGGACCGCTTGATCGGCGACGTGCTGACCCTGGCGCGCGGCTTTGGTCACGAAGCGAACCAGCGCGTGGCGCTGCCCGACCTGCTGGCCGACCTGGTGCGCGCGACCCCGGGCGCGGCAGAGCGGGTGCGGATCGAGGCGGCCGATATCAGGCTCGCAGTGCCCGTGGGGGCCCTGCGTCGCATCCTGACCAACCTGCTGGAAAACGCCCTGCGCTACGGCAATGGCCAGCCCGTGACCTTGCGTGCCGAGATTGCGGACGGGCAGTGCCGCATCGGCGTGCTCGATCGGGGTCCGGGGATCCCGCCCGCCGAGCAGGAAGCGGTATTTCGCCCGTTCTACCGGCTGGAAGCCTCGCGCAGCGTCAGCACCGGCGGCTCCGGGCTGGGCCTGGCGATCGTGCGCCAGCTGGCAGCGGCGCAAGGATGGGAGGTGGGCCTGCAGGACCGTCCTGGTGGAGGGCTGGCAGTATGGCTGCACATCCCCCTGTTGGCGGACGCGGAGGCTGTACCTTGAAATAAGCGCCCGTTCGAATTAGAATCGTCGGCTGTCCGAAATGGTTCGGACAAATTCGCACACCTGTCATTAAAGGGTGGCAGCGCGTTCAGAATAAAAAACGCGTGGCTGCTGACGGGTGGAGGCTCAACCCTTTAGGAGATTTTCATGTCTGTCACCATGCGTCAAATGCTGGAAGCCGGTGTCCACTTCGGTCACCAGACCCGCTTCTGGAACCCCAAGATGGCCCCGTTCATTTTCGGTCATCGCAACAAGATTCATATCGTCAACCTGGAAAAATCGCTGCCCCTGTTCCAGGATGCGCAAAAATTCGTCCGTCAGCTCGCTGCCAACAAGGGCAACGTGCTGTTCGTCGGTACCAAGCGCGCCGCGCGTGACATCGTGCGCGAGGAAGCGCAGCGTGCCGGCATGCCTTACGTCGACCAGCGCTGGCTGGGCGGCATGCTGACCAACTTCAAGACGGTCAAGCAGTCGATCAAGCGCATGAACGACCTGGAGACCTCGCTGGCCGAGCCGGGCCGCCTGTCGAAGAAAGAAATCCTCACCGTGCAGCGCGAAGTCGACAAGCTCAACCGCAGCCTGGGCGGCATCCGCGAAATGGGTGGGCTGCCCGACGCGATTTTCATCATCGATGTCGGCTACCAGAAGGGTGCCGTGGTCGAGGCCAAGAAACTGGGCATCCCGGTGATCGGCGTGGTCGACACCAACAACAGCCCGGAAGGCGTGGATTACATCATCCCCGGCAACGATGACTCGGCCCGTGCGATTCGTCTGTATGCACGCGGCATGGCCGATGCGGCGCTGGAAGGCCGCGCCCAGGTCATCAGCGAAATCGTCGGCGGCGAAGAGTTCGTCGAGGTGGAAGAAGAGGGCGCACCGGCTGCCGAATAAACGCGGCGCACTGCAACATCGCCGGGATCATTTTCCGGCGAGCGTATTTTGAGGAGGGGCGTTGGCCCCTCTTTCTGTATTAATACTGGATAGGAGTTCGAAATGGCAGAAATCACTGCAGGCATGGTCAAGGAACTGCGCGAGAAAACCGATGCGCCGATGATGGATTGCAAGAAGGCGTTGTCGGAAGCCGGCGGCGACATGCAGAAGGCGGAGGAAATCCTGCGCGTACGCTTCGGTAACAAGGCCGCCAAGAGCGCCGGCCGCGTGGCCGCCGAAGGCGTGGTCACCATCGCCATCAGCGCCGACGGCAAGTCGGCCGCCATGGTCGAAGTCAACTGCGAAACCGACTTCGTGGCGAAGAACGACGATTTCCTGGCGCTGTCCAGTGCGCTGGCCGAGATGGTGCTGAACCAGAATCCGGCCGACGTCGCCGCGCTGTCCGCGCTGCCCTACAAGGGAGGCACGGTGGAAGCCTTCCGTACCGAACTGGTCGGCAAGATCGGTGAGAACATGTCGGTGCGCCGCTTCGTGCGCCTGGCCGGCCAGGGCAAGTTCGCCAGCTACATCCACAGCGGCAAGATCGGCGTGCTGGTCGATGTGACGGGCGACGAAGCGCTGGCACGCGACATCGCCATGCATATCGCGGCTTCCAAGCCGAAATCGCTGGATGCCTCCGGCGTGTCGCAGGACCTGATCGATACCGAGCGTCGCGTCGCCATCGAGAAGGCCAAGGAAGCCGGCAAGCCTGAAGCCATGCTGGACAAGATTGCCGAAGGCACGGTGCAGAAATTCCTCAAGGAAGTCACCCTGCTGTCGCAGCCCTTCGTCAAGGACGACAAGCAGACCGTCGAGCAGGTGCTGAAGTCGAAGAACTCACAGTGCCATGGTTTCATGATGTACGTGGTGGGCGAGGGCATCGAGAAAAAAGTGACCGACTTCGCCGCTGAAGTTGCGGCGGCTGCCCAGGTCTGATCCGGGGATGGCGCCGGTCCGTCGCATCCTGCTGAAGCTCTCCGGCGAAGCCCTGATGGGGCCGGACAGCTTCGGCTATCACGCTGAAACCATGGCCGGCTTTGTCGGCCAGATCCGTGAGGTGGTGGCGACAGGCGTGCAGGTCGGCATCGTGGTCGGCGGCGGCAATCTGTTTCGCGGCGCCACCGGCGCGCTGTCCGGAATGAGCCGCGCGACCGCCGATTCGATGGGCATGCTGGCCACAGTGATGAATGCGCTGGCGCTGAAGGATGCGCTCCAGCAGTCCGGGGTGGATGCGCGGGTGCAGACTGCGGTCAGCATTGCCCATGTCGGCGACGATTTCGATCGCGATGCGGCAGTGCGTCACCTGGAGGCGGGGAGGGTCGTGATTTTTGGCGGCGGTACCGGCAATCCCTTCTTCACCACGGATACCGCCGCAGCGCTGCGTGCGGCCGAGATCGGCGCCGACCTGCTGCTCAAGGCGACCAAGGTCGACGGCGTTTACAGTGCAGACCCCAAGAAAGATGCCAATGCGCAGCGCTACGAGACGCTCAGTTTCGACGAGGCGATCGCCGGCAATCTGGGGGTCCTCGACACCGCCGCCTTTGCCTTATGTCGGGAACAGAAACTGACCCTGGTCGTGTTCAATGCCTTCAAGCCCGGTGCGCTGAAGCGTGTGGTGATGGGCGAAAACGAAGGCACCCGGGTGACCTTAAGTTGAGGAGTTGAAATGGCTGAAACCACCATCGCCGAAATCAAGCAATCCGCCGAACAGAAAATGGGCAAGACGCTGGAAGCCCTGAAGAACGATCTGGCCAAGGTACGCACCGGCCGTGCGCATGCCGGCATTCTCGACCACGTCATGGTCGATTACTACGGCAATCCGACACCGGTGCCGCAAGTGGCTAACGTGTCGCTGGTCGATAGCCGCACGCTGGGTGTGCAGCCGTACGAAAAAAATATGGTCGGCAAGATCGAGAAAGCGATCCGCGATGGCGATCTGGGCCTCAACCCGGCGACGCACGGCGACATCATTCGCGTGCCGATGCCCGCGCTGACCGAGGAGCGTCGCCGTGATCTGATCAAGGTGGTGCGTAACGAGGCGGAAGCCGCGCGCGTGGCCGTGCGCAATATCCGTCGCGACGCCAACGGCACGCTGAAGGACATGGTCAAGGCCAAGACCGCGACCGAAGACGAGGAGCGCCGCACCCAGGACGAGGTGCAGAAGCTGACCGACAAATTCATCGGCGAGATCGACAAGATGCTGGCCGAGAAAGAGAAAGACCTGCTCGCAGTCTGAGCGAGTCTGGCGAGAGAACCCGGCGTGTCTACCCGCACGAAGCAAGCAAGTCCGGCAAGCGCTGATGTGCCGCGGCACATTGCCATCATCATGGATGGCAATGGTCGCTGGGCGAAGCGCCGGTTGATGCCGCGCGTGGCCGGCCATCGCAAGGGCGTCGAGGCGCTGCGCGGTGTGATCCGCGCCTGCGCCGAGCGTGGGGTGTCACATCTCACCGTTTTTGCCTTCAGTTCGGAAAACTGGCGGCGCCCGCAGGAAGAAGTCACCCTGCTGATGGAACTGTTCATGCGCGCGCTCGAAAACGAGGTGGCGCGACTGCATGAAAATGAAATCCGCTTCCGCGTCATCGGCGATCTGTCTGGTTTTTCCGAACGCATCCAGGCGCTGATCCGGGACGCCGAGGTGCTGACGCGCAACAATACCCGCCTCACCTTCACCGTCGCTGCCAATTACGGCGGACGCTGGGATATCGTGCAGGCCGTCCGGAAGCTGATGGAAACGGGCGTGGCGGCGGATGCGGTGAATGAGGACGCACTGGTGCGGCAGCTGAGCATGGCCGACATGCCCGAGCCGGACCTGTTCATCCGCACCGGCGGCGAGCAGCGCATCAGCAATTTCCTGCTGTGGCAGCTGGCCTACACCGAACTGTATTTCACCGAGGCGCTGTGGCCTGACTTCGACGCGGGTGCGCTGGATGAGGCGATTGCCTCATATCGCGCGCGCGAACGCCGCTTTGGCCGTACCAGCGAGCAGGTGCGATCTGCCTCGTGATCGCGTACCCGGGACTCAATCCATGACGCCGCTTTTCCGGCGTGTGTTCACCGCAGGACTGCTGCTGGCCGTGTTCGTGCCGGCCGTGCTGTGGGCGCCTGCATGGCTCTGGGCCATCCTGATGGCCGGGGTGGTTGGCATGGCCGCTTACGAATGGGCCCGCCTGAGCCATTTCCCGCCGCTGTCTGCGCGTGCCTATGCGGTGCTGCTGGCGCTCTGCGCGCTGGCCCTGCCGTATGGGCTGGGTGCAGGCTGGCCGACTTTTCAGCTGGGCTTGATGCTGCTGGCCGCCGTATTCTGGCTGCTCGTAGCGCCGCTGTGGCTGCTGGGACGCTGGCATGCCCCGCAGCCCTTCGTGCGTGCTGCGGTCGGCGTTGTGCTGTTGGTGCCGACCTGGGCGGCGCTGCTGTATCTGCATGCGCGCGGTCCGGGTGTGCTGCTGGGCGTGATGGCGATCGTCTGGATTGCCGATACCGCCGCCTATTTCTCCGGTCGCCATTTCGGCCGGCATAAACTTGCACCCGCCATCAGCCCCGGCAAAACCTGGGAAGGCGTGGCGGGCGCGTTCGCTGCGCTTGCGCTGTATGCCGGCGCTTTGAGCCTGCTGGCCGGAATGCCGTTGCTGTCGCTGTTTGTCATGGTGTCCGGGTTGCTGTATCTGTCAGTACTGGGCGACCTGTTCGAGTCCTGGATCAAGCGCGTTTCCGGCATGAAGGACAGCGGCGACGTGCTGCCCGGCCATGGCGGCGTGCTCGACCGCATCGACGCGCTGACCTCCACCCTCCCGATTGCCACCGGCATGTTGATGTGGCTGGAGCGCTCCGTATGAACAAAAGCGGCATGAAACCGCGCGTGCTCACCATTCTGGGCGCTACCGGCACCATCGGCGTCAATACGCTCGATGTGGTGGCACGCCACCCCGATCGTTTCGAAGTTTTCGCGCTGACCGGTGCCACCCAGGTCGAGCGCATGGTTGAGCAGTGCCGCGCCCATCGCCCGCGCTTTGCCGTGATGAGCGAGCCGGCTGCCGCCGCTGCGCTGCGCGAGCGGGTCGCTGCAGAGGGTCTGGCGGTCGAGGTGCTCGAAGGCGCCGCGGCCCTGACCGAGGTGGCGACGGCGCCCGAAGTCGATACCCTGATGGCGGCGATTGTCGGCGCCGCCGGACTGCCGGCCACGCTGGCCGCGGCGCAGGCGGGCAAGCGCATCCTGCTCGCCAACAAGGAAACCCTGGTGGTGTCCGGCCAGCTGTTCATGGACGCCATTGCCGCCAGCGGCGCCGAGTTGCTGCCGATCGATTCCGAACACAACGCCATCTTTCAATCATTGCCGCGCGACTTCAACGGCGACTTCCAGCAGGCCGGAGTGAAGGCCCTGTGGCTCACCGCGTCTGGCGGCCCATTTCGCACCCTGTCGGCAGAAGCCATCGCCGCGGCCACCCCGGCGCAGGCGGTGGCGCACCCCAACTGGGTGATGGGCAAGAAGATCTCGGTCGACTCGGCGAGTCTGATGAACAAGGGACTCGAAGTGATCGAAGCACGCTGGCTGTTCAATGCGCGCCCCGAGCAGATCAAGGTGGTGGTGCATCCGCAAAGCATCGTGCATTCGATGGTCGAATACGCGGACGGCTCGGTGATCGCGCAGATGGGCACCGCCGACATGCGTACGCCGATCGCCTATGCGCTGGGCTTTCCAGAACGCTTCGAAGCCGGCGTGTCGGCGCTTGAACTGATGGGCAGGCAGCTCACTTTCGAAGCGCCCGACACGCAGCGCTTTCCCTGCCTGCAACTGGCGTTTGACGTGCTCGCCGCCGGCGGCAATGCGGCGGCCGTGCTGAACGCCGCCAACGAAGTTGCCGTCGCCCGTTTCCTCGGGGGTGAGGTGCCGTTCGGCGCCATTGCCGCCAGCATTGCCCACACGCTCGACAGGCTGGCAGGTGGCGCTGCCGACACGCTGGAGGATCTGCTCGAATCTGACCGGCAGGCGCGCAGCGTGGCTGAGACCTATCTGGGACAGGTACACGCATGAGCGTGCTGCACACGATCCTGTGGTTCCTGATCGCCATCGGCATCCTGGTCGTGGTACACGAGTTCGGCCATTACCTTGCGGCACGGCTGGCCGGCGTCAAGGTGCTGCGTTTTTCGGTCGGTTTCGGCAAGCCTTTGCTCAGCCGTCGCATCGGCCGCGACCAGACCGAATGGACGCTGTCCGCGCTGCCGTTCGGCGGCTACGTCAAGATGCTCGACGAGCGCGAGGGCGAGGTCCCGGCAGCGGAAGCGCATCGCAGTTTCAATCGCGCGACGGTATGGCGGCGCATCGGCATCGTTTCCGCAGGGCCGGTCGCCAATTTCCTGCTCGCCATCGTGTTCTACTGGGCGCTGTTCCTGCACGGCTTGCCGGCGCTGAAACCGATGATCGGCGAACCGCCAGCCGGCACACCGGCGGCGCAGGCCGGGCTGGCGGCGGGCGATGAAATACGTCGTGTCAACGGCAAGGACACGCCATCGTTCACGGATTTGCGGCTCAATCTGCTGCGCGCGGGGGTGGCGGGCGAGGAACTCACGCTGGAACTGGCAGACGGCCGTAGCGTGCGTCTCGCCGCGCTGCCGATGGATACCGACAATCTGGAACGCGACACCTTGCTTCCGCTGGGTATCGTGCGCTACGACCCGCAAATCGAGCCGGTCATCGGCAAGCTGTTGCCCGATGGCGCGGCCGTGCGTGCCGGCTTTCAGCCCGGCGACCGCTTGATCGCTGCGAACGGGAAACCGGTGGTCAACTGGCAGGATTGGGTGAAACTGGTTCGCCAGCATCCGTCCGCACCCCTGCGCATCGAATACGAACGGCTGGGACAGCGCGGCGAATTGACCGTCGTGCCCGATGCTGTAGACGAAAGCGGGCAGCGCATCGGCAAGATCGGCGCCGGCCCCCAGGTTGATGAAGCCGTGCTCGCCGGGCTGATGACCGAAGTGCGCTATGGTCCGTTGGACGCGTTGTGGCGGGGTGCTGCCAAGACCTGGGACATGAGCCTGTTCACGCTCGAGATGATGGGGCGCATGGTGCTCGGGCAGGTGTCGTGGAAGAACCTGTCGGGTCCGCTGACCATTGCCGATTATGCGGGCCAGAGCGCCACCCTCGGCTGGATCAGTTTCGTCGGCTTCCTGGCGCTGGTGAGCGTGAGCCTGGGGGTGCTGAACCTGCTGCCGATCCCGCTGTTGGACGGGGGGCACCTCATGTATTATGTTGCCGAAGTTTTGACTGGCCGCCCGGTGTCCGAACGCACCATGGAAATAGGCAGCCGGATTGGCATGACACTCCTGCTGCTGCTGATGTCGTTTGCCCTGTTCAACGATTTGCAACGCCTGATAGGCGGATGAAAAAATAACCATGATCCCGAACCGTTTGACGCTTGCTCTTGCTGCCGTGTTTGCCGTGCAACCCGTGTTCGCCGACGAACCTTTCGTCGTCAAGGACATCCGGGTCGAAGGCATCCAGCGTACCGAGGCAGGCACGGTGTTCAGCTACCTGCCGGTCAAGGTCGGCGAGACGATGACCGACGAGAAAACCGCGGCGGCGATCAAGGCACTGTACGCCACCGGATTCTTCAAGGATGTGCGGCTGGAAGCACGCGATGGCGTAGTGATCGTCACCGTCGAGGAGCGACCCTCGATCGCCACGATCACCCTGAACGGCATCAAGGAGTTCTCGGCGGATGACCTGAAGAAAGGCCTCAAGGAGACCGGTCTGGCGGAAGGCCGGGTGCTCGATCGCGCGCTGCTGGACAAGGCCGAACAGGAATTGCAGCGGCAATACTTCAACCGCGGCAAGTACGCGGTCGAGATCAAGTCCACCCTGACGCCGCTGGAGCGCAACCGGGTTGCCGTCCAGTTCGACGTGGTGGAAGGCGACAGCGCCAAGATCCAGCAGATCAACATCGTCGGCAACAAGGCATTCAAGGAAAAGGAACTGCTGAAGCAGCTCACCTCGACCACACCGGGCTGGCTGACCTGGTACACCAAGAACGACCAGTATTCCAAATCGCGCCTGGGCGGCGATATCGAAGCCCTGCGCTCGTTCTACCTCAATCGCGGCTATCTCGAGTTCAACGTCGACTCCACTCAGGTGTCGATTTCCCCAGACAAGCAGGGCATCTACATCACCGTCAACGTGACCGAGGGGCCGCAGTACAAAGTGTCCGACGTCAAGCTGGCAGGACAGATGCTGGTGCCGGAGGCGGAGCTGCAGAAGCTCATCACCATCAAGCCGGGCGAGGTGTTCGAGCGCGACCGCCTGACCGAGACCACCAAAAAAATTGGCGACCGTCTCGGCAACGACGGCTATGCGTTTGCCAACGTCAATGCGGTGCCCGAACTCGACAAGGACAAGGCCACCGTCGCCTTCACCCTGTTTGTCGACCCGGGCCGCCGTGTGTACGTGAATCGGGTCAACGTGGCAGGCAATGCCAAAACGCGCGACGAAGTAGTGCGCCGCGAAATCCGCCAGATGGAAGGTGCGTATTACGACGCCGAAAAGATCAACCGTTCGCGCGACCGCCTGAACCGGCTCGGCTTCTTCAACGAAGTCAACATCGAGACGCCGGCCGTGTCGGGCACCACCGATCAGGTCGACGTCAACGTCAGCGTGGCCGAGAAATCGACCGGCAACGTGATGCTGGGTGCCGGCTTCTCCTCCTCGGAGGGCCTGGTGCTGTCGGGCTCGGTGTCGCAGAGCAACGTGTTCGGCACCGGCAACCGGCTGTCGGCGCAGATCAACTCGGGCAGCGTCAACACCGTCTATGCGCTGTCGTTCACCAATCCCTACTACACCATCGACGGCATCAGCCTGGGTTACGACGTGTACCGGCGCGACGTGGATTCCAGTTCATTGGACAACACCGCGTACTATGAGAATTCGACCTATGGTGCCGGCGTGCGTTTTGGCCTGCCGGTCAACGAACGCGACTTCATCTCCTTCGGCCTGACCTACGAAAGCATTTCGCTCAGCCTGTCGGGCGCCAGTCCGCAGCAGTATCTCGATTTCTGTGATAGCGCCCTTTCCTGTGACAATGACACGCTGCGACTCGATACGTCCTGGGCGCGCGATACCCGCAACAGCTACCTGTTCCCCACCAAGGGCCTGTTCCAGCGGGCGGCGCTCGAAATCGGCACGCCGGTCGGAAGCCTGCAGTACTACAAACTGTCGTTCCAGCATCAGCAGTATTTCCCTCTGGGCAAGATCTTTACCCTCATGCTGAATGGCGAAATGGGAATCGGCGATGGTCTGTCGGGCGAAAAGTCCCTGCCTTTCTTCAAGAACTTCTATGCGGGCGGCACCAGTTCGGTGCGCGGCTTCGAGAACGGCACGCTGGGCCCGAAAGATGTCAACGGGGATGCGCTGGGTGGCAACAAGCGCATCGTCGGCAACGCGGAACTCTTCTTCCCGCTGCCGGGACTCAAGGATGACCAGTCGCTGCGGATGTCGGCATTTGTCGATGCGGGTGCGGCGTTTGGAGCGGGCGAACAGTTTGCATTCGAGGACTTGCGTTATTCGGCGGGTGTGGCCGTACTGTGGGTCTCGCCGCTTGGCCCGCTCAAATTCAGCCTGGCGCAACCGCTTGTCAGCAAGACGGGCGATCAGGAAGAAGTGTTTCAATTCACCCTCGGCAATGTGTTCTGAGGGTTGGCCGTTACTGGAGTATTTGATGATGAAGTTCAAGCAGCTTGCAGCCTCCCTGATTCTGGCGTCCGCGTTCGTGGCGGCGCCTGCCCTGGCCAACACTAAGATCGGTTTCGTCAACACCGAGCGGCTGTTGCGTGAAGCGCCGCTGTCGGTCGCGGCACAGAAGAAACTCGAACGCGAATTCGCTGCGCGCGACCAGGAATTGCAGAAACTCGCCAAACAGGCGCGTGACCTGCAGGCGCAGCTCGACAAGGACGGCGTGACCATGTCTGACACCGAGCGCAAGGCGAAGGAGCGCGACCTCGGCAACTTCAACCGCGAGTTGCAGCGCCAGGGCCGCGAGTTCCGCGAGGACCTCAACCAGCGCCGCAACGAGGAGCTGGGGCAGATTCAGCAGCGCGCGCGCAAGGCGATCCAGGACATTGCCCGCGCCGAGAAATTCGACCTGATCGTCGAGCAGGCTGTGTTCGTCGACCCCAAGAGCGACATCACCGACCGGGTGATGAAGGCGCTCGGCGGGAAATAAGCCGGCATGGCAAACAAACCCTGCTGCGGAAAGTAAGCACCCGATGGCCTCTACGCTGACCGACCTGGTCGCGCGTTTTGGTGGGGAACTGCTGGGCGACGGCGCCGTTCTGATCCGTCAGGTTGGACCGCTGGACCAGGCCGGGGCAGACGAAATCGGCTTCGTCTCGCAAAGCAAGTATCTCGCCCAGCTGGCGAGCACCCGTGCGGGCGCGGTGATTTTGCCGCTGGACGCGCGCGATGCCACCGAGCTGCCGCGCATCCTCACCCCCAATCCCTACTTGTATTTCGCGCGCGTTTCGGCCCTGCTGAATCCGCCGCCACGGCCGCCTGCCGGGATTCACCCTGCGGCGACGGTTGCGCCGGATGCGGAGATTGCCGCCGACGCCAGTATTGCGGCCGGCGCGGTGATCGGCGGCGGCGCGGTGATCGGTGCCCGCACCGTGATCGGCCCCAATTGCGTCGTCGGCGACCAGGCCCGCATCGGCGCCGATTGCCTGCTGCACGCCAACGTCACCCTGTATCACCGCTGCGAAGTGGGCGACCGTGCGATCCTGCATTCCGGATGCGTCATCGGTGCCGATGGCTTCGGTTTCGCGCCCAACGAAGGCCGCTGGGAAAAAATTCCGCAGATCGGCCGCGTGCTGATCGGCGACGATGTCGAAGTGGGGGCCTGCACCACCATCGACCGCGGCGCGCTGGAAGATACGGTGATCGAGGAGGGCGTCAAGCTCGACAACCTGATCCAGGTTGCGCACAACGTGACGATCGGTGCGCATACGGCGATCGCGGCCTGTACCGGCATCGCGGGCAGCGCCAAGATCGGCCGTCATTGCACGATCGGCGGCGCGGCGATGATCTTCGGCCACATCGAAATTGCAGACGGCACCCGCATCTCGACCAACACGCTGATCACCAAATCGCTGCCGAAACCGGGCACCTACACCTCGGCACTGCCGTTCTCAGAACACGAGGTCTGGCAGAAGAATGCCGTCCACATGCGCAATCTCGACAAGCTGGTGAACCGCATCAAGCAGCTTGAGAAACGCCTAACCGAACTGGAAAGCAAATCATGATCATGGATATCGAGCAGGTGATGCAGTATCTGCCACACCGCTACCCGTTCCTGCTGATCGACAAGGTCATCGAACTCGATCTCGGCAAGACCATCACCGCGATCAAGAACGTCACCATCAACGAGCCGTTTTTCCCGGGTCATTTCCCCGGCGCGCCGGTGATGCCGGGCGTGCTGATCCTGGAGGCGATGGCGCAGGCAGCGGCGATCCTGTCGTTCAAGACCAAGGACTACGCACCGGAAGATATCGGCATTGTCTATTTTGCCGGCATCGACGGTGCGCGTTTCAAGAAGCCGGTCAAGCCGGGCGACCAGCTGGTGCTCAAGATTGCGATCGTGCGCGAGATGCGCGGCATCTGGAAATACACCGGACGTGCCGAAGTCGACGGCGCGCTGGTCGCCGAAGCCGAATTGATGGCGACCCTGCGCGACAAGCCCTGACATGGCGACGATTCACCCCACCGCGCTGGTTGCGCCGGGTGCACGGCTGGCCGACGACGTCGAGATCGGACCCTACACGATCATCGGCGAGCACGTCGAGATCGGCGCCGGGACCACGGTTGGCGCGCATGCCGTGATCACCGGCCATACCCGGATCGGTGTCCACAACCAGATATTCCATTTCGTCTCGCTCGGCGAGGCGCCGCAGGACAAGAAATACGACGGCGAGCCGACCCGGCTCGAGATCGGCGATCACAACGTCATCCGCGAATTCTGCACCTTCAACACCGGCACCGTGCAGGACCGTGGCGTGACGACCATTGGCAATCACAACTGGATCATGGCCTACGTCCATATCGCGCACGACTGCGTGGTGGGCGACCGCACCATCTTCGCCAACAATGCCTCGCTGGCGGGCCACGCCGAAGTGGGCGACTGGGCGATTCTCGGCGGCTTCACCGGCGTGCACCAGTTCTGCAAGGTCGGCGCCCACGTGATGACCGGCATATCCAGCGTGGTGTTCAAGGACATCCCGCCCTTCGTCATGGCGTCCGGCCAACCTGCCGCGCCGCATGGCCTCAACAGTGAAGGCCTCAAGCGGCGCGGGTTCTCGGCTGAATCGCTGGCCGCCCTGAAACGCGCCTACAAGATCCTTTACCGCGAAGGCAACACGCTGGCCGAGGCGCAGGCCAAGCTCGCGCCTGAAGCGGCGAACCACGCTGAAGTCCAGCAGCTGCTCGATTTTCTCGCGCGTTCGGAACGCGGCATCATTCGATGATCGATCTGGGGCTGGTCGCTGGCGAAACGTCCGGCGATCTCCTGGGTGCGCATTTCATCAACGCGCTGAAGCAGGGCCATCCCGATTTGCGCGTGGCTGGCATTGCCGGCCCCCGCCTGGTCGAAGCCGGGGTCGGGGCGATCTATCCGAGCGAAAAACTGGCGGTCAACGGTTACGTCGAGGTGCTGCGCCATCTGCCTGAATTGCTGTGGATACGCTCGCGTATCACCCGCTATTTTCTGCACGAGCGGCCGCGTGTCTTCGTCGGCATCGACGCCCCCGATTTCAACTTCACGCTGGAAACGAAGCTCAGGCAGGCTGGCATCCCCACCGTGCATTTCGTCAGTCCTTCGATATGGGCATGGCGGCCCGAGCGCATTCATCGAATCGGGAATGCGGTGTCGCACATGCTGGTGGTGTTTCCTTTCGAGGAGCAGATCTACCGGGATGCGGGCATTCCGGTCAGCTACGTCGGCCATCCGCTGGCCGATGTGATTCCGCTGGAACCCGATACGGCTGCCGCGCGTACTGAATTGGGCCTGGAATCCGGCCCGGTCGTCGCGCTGCTGCCGGGCAGCCGGCTTTCCGAAGTGGCGCGCCACGCGCGGTTGATGCTCGACGCGGCGGTGCGCATTCGCCGGCAGCATGCGGACGCGCAGTTCGTGCTGCCCGCCGCAACTGAAGCCGCCGGCCGGCTGGTCCGGCAGGAAATGCAGGGACTGGGATTGCCCTTGCGTATTTTGGAGGGGCAGTCTCACGCTGCGCTGGCAGCGTGCGATGTCGCGCTGGTGGCATCCGGCACCGCAACACTCGAGACGGCGCTGTTCAAGAAGCCGATGGTCATCACCTACCGTGTTCCCGCGCTGACCGCCTATCTGATGCGCAAGAAGGCGCTGCTGCCCTGGATCGGCCTGCCGAACATCCTGGCGCGCGATTTCGTGGTGCCGGAACGGGTGCAGGAAGCCGCCACGTCCGAGAACCTGGCGAACGATGCACTGGCCTGGCTGGCCGACGCGCCGCGGCGGGAGGCCGTCGTCGAAACCTTCCGCGCCATGCATCTGAGCCTGCGGCAGAACGCCAGCGCGCGCATTGCCGAGGCGCTTGAGCCGTATCTGGAGGGCGCATGACGCCACGCCAGCCTGTCATCCTGCATGTCGGCCCGCTCGGGCTGTGCGGCGTCGACGAAGCCGGCCGTGGGCCACTGGCGGGGCCGGTGACGGCTGCAGCCGTGATGCTCGACCCCGGACGGCCGATCGACGGTCTGCGCGATTCCAAAAAACTGTCCGCCGCCGCGCGCGAACGCCTGGCCGACGAGATCCGCGAGCGTGCCGTCGCCTGGTGCGTGGCCGAAGCCAGCGTCGCCGAAATCGACCAGCTGAACATCCTGCAGGCCACGATGCTCGCCATGCAGCGTGCCGTCGCCGGACTCGGGCGTGCGCCGGACGACGTGATGGTGGACGGCAACCGCTGTCCGAACTGGGCGTGGCGCTCGCAGGCGGTGGTCAAGGGCGACGACAAGATCGCCGCGATCGCTGCGGCGTCGATTCTCGCCAAGACCACGCGCGACCAGTTCATGTGCCGCCTGCACGACGAATATCCCGCCTACGGGTTTGCCCGGCACATGGGCTACGGCACCGCCGCGCATCTGGATGCACTGAAGGCACACGGCGCCTGCCCGCAGCACCGCCGAAGCTTCGCCCCGGTTAAACTCGTCCTCGATCAAGCTACCCTGTTCTGAAAGGAAATCCCGTGACCCTGTCCCTGTTTCTGCATGTATTGAGTGTCGTTGTCTGGGTAGGCGGCATGTTCTTCGCCTATATGGCGCTGCGCCCGGTGGCCGCCAGCGTGCTCGAACCGCCGCAGCGTCTGACGCTCTGGGCCGGCGTGTTCGGCAAGTTTTTCCCCTGGGTATGGGCATCGGTGGCGCTGATCCTGGTCAGCGGCCTGCACATGCTGATGGTCTTCGGCGGTCTGGCTGCGCCGCATTACGCAATGACCATGCTGGTGCTGGGTGTGGTGATGATGGCGATCTTCGCTCACGTGTTTTTTGCGCCCTATGGCCGGCTCAAGCGGGCGGTGGCTGCGCAGGACTGGAAAGCGGGCGGCGCCGCGCAGGCGCAGATTCTCATGATGATCGGCATCAACCTCAGCCTGGGCTTGCTGACGATTGCTGTGGTGTTTCTCGGGCGAGCCCTGGCCTGACGGCCTGCTAGGGCTCATCCTGCGCTGGCGCTGCCAGTAACCGCTGCACGGTCTCGCGGAGGACTTCGCGCCGCGCCTCGCACTGCAGCTCGGCATGGAACCGCCCGTCGCGATAGAGATAGATCGTCGGCAGATGGAAAATGCCGAAGTAGCGCGCAACCCCGGTGGCTTCGCTGACGTCGACTTCAAACAACGCATCGGCGAGATCGGACAGCACATCCGGCAGCAGGCGTTTCCATGCCCGGCACGCACCGCAGTGAGGTGCACTGAACAGCACGACCGACACACCGTTCGCAGCGGCCAGGCGGGCATGGAACCCACCCTCGGCCAGTCGCGAAAAAGCGGGTAGGGCAGCGGCATCCGGGCTGCTAGAATCGCGACTTTGCTGCTGGCTGCTTCCCATGCTATTTCTTGAACTCTTCGGTTATCTGCTGCTCATCCTCGTGGCGGCGGAAATCTTTGTCAACGCGCTCGAACACCTGGGCGAGAAACTCAAAATCTCGGAAGGGGTGACCGGCTCGCTGTTCGCCGCGGTCGGTACCGCCATGCCGGAAACCCTGGTGCCGCTGCTGGCGATTTTTGCCACCACGGGCAACGCGACGACCAACGAGGAAATCGGCGTGGGCGCGATTCTTGGCGCGCCGCTCATGCTGTCGACGCTGTCGGTGTTCCTGATGAGCGTGGCTGTGCTCAAACGCCGCGGCTTTCAGGGCCATCTCACGCCGGAAAAGACCGGCCTCAAGCGCGATCTGGACTTCTTCCTGATGGCCTTCATGCTGGCTTTCGTCGCCATGTTCGTGCCGCACGGAGAAGGCTGGGTGCGCGGCGCGCTCGCGTTCGTCATGGTGATGATCTACTTCTTCTATGTGATGCTGACCCTGCGCGCGTCGGCCAAGCTGGTGGAAGAAGGCCACGCCACCGAGGCCGGTTCGCCGATGCTGCTGACCCGTCTGGGCCTGCCGCAGAATCTGCTGTTCATCGTGGTGCAGCTGGCGCTGGGCCTCGGTCTGCTGGTCCTCGGCGCCAAGGGCTTCATCCACGGCGTCGAACTGGCCGCGCCTATCATCGGCATCTCCGCGCTGCTGCTGTCCTTGATGATCATCCCGATCGCGACCGAGTTGCCGGAGAAGGTGAATTCGATTCTGTGGATCCGCAAGCACAAGGACACGCTGGCCTTCGGCAACATAACCGGCGCCATGGTGTTCCAGGGCACGCTGCTGCCCGCCATCGGCATTTCGCTGACGCCGTGGGCGCCGCAGAAGGAAGTGCTGCTGGGCGTGCTGGTCACCCTGGTGGCTGCGTTCTGGCTGCGCTGGGCGGCGCTCAACGGCGGCCTGCGCGTGTGGCATCTGTTCGTCAACGGGGCGCTCTACGTCACCTATCTGACTGTGGTTCTGGTGTAAACAAAACGGCGGGTTTCCCCGCCGTTTTGTCGTGTGGCGTATTCGTCTTATGCGGGGCTCGGCGGCTCGCGGCGGAACGGTCCCTCGAGTTCGTCCATGTAATGCGCGATGGCGTCGGTCTCGCGTTCCAGGAAGCGGTCGACCGCCTCGCGGAATTCGGTGTTTTCCAGCCAGTGCCAGGAATGCGTGGCGGTAGGCACGAGGCCGCGCGACAGCTTGTGCTCGCCCTGCGCGCCGCCTTCGAACACCTGTAGGCCGTGCGCGATCGCGTATTCGATGCCTTGCTGATAGCAGGTTTCGAAATGCAGGCCGGGCACGTATTCCAGCGTGCCCCAGTGGCGGCCGTATAGCCGCTGGCTGTCTTTCATGCAGAACGAGCAGGCGGCAGGCTCGCCGTCCTTGTCGGCGATGATGAGCAGTAGATTGTCCGGCATCGTCTCGCGCAGGTTTGCGAAAAAGGCGCGGTTGAGATGCGGCTCGCTGCGGTGGCGGGTGTAGGTGTCGGCGTAGCAGCGGTAGAAATGGTCCCAGTCGGTATCGGTGCTCTGCGCGCCTTCCACCCAGCGGAACGTCACGCCCAGATTCGCCAGCTTCTTCCGCTCCTGGCGAATCTTCTTGCGCTTGTCGTGCGTCATCGCAGCGAGGAAGTCGTCGAAGCTGCCGTAGCCCGTGTTGTTCCAGTGGAACTGGAAGCCGCTGCGGTGCATCAGCGGGGTCGCATTGAGCGAGGCATGATCCGGCTGGGTGGGAAACAGGATATGGAGCGACGAGCAGTTCAGATCGCGGGTGAGCTTGAGTGCCGCCTGGATCAGCACGGCGCGGTCGGCGTCGTTCTTCGCCAGCAGACGCGGCCCGGGCACCGGTGAGAAGGGTGCGCAGGACACCAGCTTGGGATAGTAATTCAGGCCATGCCGGCGGTAGGCGTCGGCCCATGCCCAGTCGAACACGAACTCGCCCCAGGAATGATGCTTGATGTAGAGCGGCATCGCGGCTTCGAGCTGGCCGCCGCGAAACAGCGCCAGATGCACCGGCTCCCAGCCGATGGGGGCGCCGACGCACCCGGTAGCTTCCAGCGCATGCAGAAAAGCGTGCTGCACGAAGGGTGACTCGCCGGCGAGGGCGTTCCAGGCGTCGGCGGGCAATTCCGCGATTCTTGTCACGACACGGACGACTGTTTCAGTGGCTTTGGCTTCCGTCCCGGGGGGCTTTGCTTCAAAATGCACGTTTTGGCGGCTTCCTTCGAAAAAACAATGAACCTGCACGAATTCCAGGCCAAACAAATCTTGCGGTCGGGCAACATTAACACGCCGCGCGGCATCGCTGCGGCGAGTGCCGACGCCGCGGTCAATGCCGCCAGCGAACTGGGCGGCGACGCCTGGGTGGTGAAGGCGCAGATCCATGCCGGCGGGCGCGGCAAGGTGGGCGGGGTCAAGGTGGTCAAGCGCCTCGATGATGTGCGTGCGATGGCCGCAACACTGTTGGGAAAAACGCTGGTGACCAACCAGAACGCCCCCGACGGCCAGCCGGTAAACCAGGTGCTGGTGGAAGAAACCCTGCCGATTGCGCGCGAGCTGTACCTGTCGCTGCTGGTGGATCGCGAGACCGAACGCGTCGCCATCGTTGCGTCCGCAGCCGGCGGCATGGACATCGAGGAAGTCGCCCATGCCACCCCGGAAAAAGTGCTGACCGAGTTCTGCGATCCGCTGCTGGGTGTGCAGGACTTCCAGTGCCGCGCACTGGCCTTCGCGCTGGAGCTGACGGGCGAGGCCTACAAGGATTTCTGCCGCCTGCTGCCCGCCTTGTATCGCGTATTCATCACCAACGACTTGTCCCTGCTCGAAATCAATCCGCTGGTGGTGACGACCGACAACCGTGTGCTGCCGCTCGACTGCAAGATGAGCGTCGACGACAACGCGCTGTACCGCCGCAAGGTGCTCGCCGACCTGCGCGACGACAGCCAGATCGACGCCAAGGAAGCCGCAGCCAACGCGGCCAACGTCAACTACGTCGCGCTTGCCGGCAACATCGGCTGCATGGTCAACGGCGCCGGCCTGGCGATGGCGACGATGGATTTGATTCAACTAGAGGGCGGCACGCCCGCCAACTTCCTCGACGTCGGCGGCGGCGCCACCCCGGAGACGGTGGCGCAGGGTTTCAAGATCATCCTGCTTGACCCCAACGTGCGCGCCGTGCTGATCAACATCTTCGGTGGCATCGTGCGCTGCGATGTCATCGCCGAAGGCATCATCCAGGCGGTCAAGGAAGTGGGCGTCAAGGTGCCGGTGATCGTGCGGCTGGAAGGCACCAATGCCGAACTGGGCCGCACGCTGCTGGCCGAATCCGGGCTGGCGATCCTGGCGGCCGAGAGCCTTACGCACGCCGCCAGACTTGCCGTGGAGAAGGCAGCATGAGCATCCTCGTCAACAAGGACACCAAGGTCATCTGCCAGGGCTTCACCGGCAAGCAGGGCAGCTTCCATTCCGAACAGGCGATCGCCTACGGTACAAAAATGGTCGGCGGCGTGACGCCGGGCAAGGGCGGCCAGACGCATCTCAACCTGCCCGAGTTCAACACCGAGCGCGACGCAGTGCGGAAGACCGGCGCCAGCGCGACAATGATCAACCTGCCCGACGAGTTTGACTCGCC
>JAIBFE010000258.1 GCA_019459705.1 Thiobacillus sp.
GGGGGGGGGCCCGGGGCCGCGGCGGGGGGGGGCGGGGCGTTCGATCCCGAGGGGGGCCGCGCGCGGCGACACGGCCAACAGATCCTGCCGGTGCGCCAGCCGCAGGGCGTGTTCGTCCTGCGGCTGGAGGTCGGCGCCGACTTCGTAGATGAAGTTGCTGTCGCCTTCCGCGCGGCCGCCGCCGATCTGCGCGTCGAGCGAGACCTTGGGCGAAACACGATGCTGGATGCCGAGCCAGGCACGGTTGTAGCCGATGGTGGTGCCGCCGTCAGGTTTTTCGTAGCCGCTGCCGCTGTCGGCGTGGATCTGCTGCCGGTCGGTGCCGCCGAACAGGCGCGTTACCGGGTTGATCACATATTCGCCGCGCAGATACCCATGGCGGATGCTGACGTCGTCGGAGCCGGTGTGGTAGCCGAAGCCGGCGGTTGCATTGGAACGCAGCGGGGTGCGGATGAAGCGCGCAAGGTCGACTGTTTCCTTGCTGTCCGGACGCAGCCGGGTGACCTCGGCGAGGCTTGCCAGTGCTTCGCGCGGGCGATGGGCGTAGTGCAGGGCGACGGTGCGGGTGTAGCCCAGTTCGTAGTCGTCGCGCAGGCTCGCCTCGAGCTCGGCGACCTGGGCCAGCGACGAGGTCGGCCGCTCCGCCCAGGCCAGCACGCGTGCCGTCTGCTTTTTGGCGGCGACGTTGTCGCCGAAGCGCTGGCGATAGTCTTCCAGCAGCTCGATCGCGCGCGCGTAGTCGCCCAGCTCGGTGACGACGACGATGTATTCCATCCACGCCGCGGCCACGCCGGGCTGCTGCGCCAGATAGTCGCGATAGGCGCGCGCCGATTCGTCGAGCTGGCTGCGCCAGTAGTGCACGCGGGCGATGCCGAGGCGCGCGCCGGGATCGTTGGGCGCGATCACGAGGATGCGCCGGTGGCTGTCCAGCGCGGTGTCGTAGTCGCCGCGCCAGGCGGCGAGATCGGCGCGGGTGCGCAGGTATTCCAGGTTTGCCGGGTCGAGTTCCACGGCGCGTTCGATCGCGGCGGAGGCGTCTGCGGCTTCCTTCTCGCCCGGATAGCTCTGTGCCAGGCGATAGAACAAGGCGTGGTCCTGCGGGGCGAGGCGGGTCGCTTCCTTCAGCGCCGCGGACGAAGCCACCGGATTGTTGCCCAGCGCGTAGATGTCGGCCATGCGCAGCCAGTATTCCCTGCTTTCGCCGAAGCGCTGGCGATACACCGCGTCGTTTTCCTGTACCGCCGCGGTGTTGCCGCGCTCGGCTTCGAGCTCCATGGTCTCCAGCATGACGTCCTTGTCCTGCGGGCGCTGTTCCAGATAGGCGCGGTAGCGGGACGCCGCGGCGTGCTTATTTCCGCTGCGCGAATATGCGCGGGCGAGGCCGAGCAGGGCGTCGGCATCCTGGGGCGCTGCGGCCAGCACGCGTTCGAAGCTGTCGATCGCCACCGCATAGTTGCCAGTCCAGGTCGCCACGTCACCGCGGGCGCGCAGATAGGTGGCGTTGTTCGGATCGAGCTCGACAGCCCGATTGACGGCAGCCAGTGCTGCCGGGCCCTGCTGCGCGGCTGCCAGCGCCTGCGAAAGTTTGTGCTGCAGACGGGCATCCGTCGGCGCGTACTTCACCGCCTCGCGCAATGCTTCCGCTGCGCGATCCGGTGTTTTCAGTTGCGTGGCGCGAATGTCGGCGATGCGTTCCCACAGATGAGCCTGCGCCGGGTTGGCCTGAAGTGCCTGCTTGTAGATCTCCACCGCGTCGGCCCATTGGCCCTGCATTTCGGCGCGCAAACCGGCGTCGGGAACGGGTTGCGCCGCAGCAAACGAAACGCTCGAAAAAAAAGCCAGTGCAAGTATCGAATACAGCGTCTTCATTTGCGCCACCGCCGGTTACGGGAGATCCACAGGTCGGCAGCAAAGCGGCCGATCGTGACAAGGTCGAACAGCAGCACGGCATAACGCAGCGGCGTGATCAGGAGGCCTTTGAAAAAGTACTCCAGCCGATGGCCCTTGGCCACCGTGACCAGGATGGCGGTGGCAACCGCCGTTTCCGCGATCAGTGTGATCGCGAGAGGCTCCCACATCTGCAGCAGGATCATGATCAGCAGGGCAGTCGGAAATGCGACTTTCTCGAACGCCGACATGAACAGCACCCAGCCGATGGGTCGGCCGTACCTGACGGTGTAGTCGATGCCGAAGGGCTGGCGGTACTGCTCGTGATGGACGCGCTTGTCCGCCAGGCCGGCTTCCAGTTCGGCGGCTTCCTGCTTCTTTTTCTGGTAGCGCTTGAACGCCTTCAGCGGGCTGCGCATCAACTCGTCGAAGTAATAGCAGCTTTGCAGGAAGGACGAGGACCACAGGTAGATCTGTCCCGGCACGCGGCCGACTTCCGGCTCCTGCGAGCGGGCGTAGACGTCGGTGAGCTGGATGTTGCGGTAGCCGTTGTCGTTCATCGCGAAGCCGATGAAGATGTCTTCCGAGTTGGTCAGATCGTCCCCCAGGATCGGCTCGTAGCGGTCGAACACGATGGTCTTCAGCACGCTGCGGCGATAGGCCACGGCGCAGCCCACCGGATTGAGGATGCTGCCGAAGAAGGCCATCTGGCCCACGTACACGAACTTCTGCAGGAAGTAATACAGCACGTCGCGGTACATGTCGGTGATGCCGCGCTGCAGGTGATGGAACCAGCCCACCTTCGGATAGATGGTGGCTTCGGGATGGGAGCCCAGAAATTTTTTGAGCGCATCGGTCTCGAGCATGGCGCGGCGATCGCGGTCGCGCAGCGGCAGCACGGTGCCGCAGGCGCTGGCGATGCCGGCACCCTTGTAGAGTTCTTCGACGATGCGGTCGATGTAATTCTCGGATTCCAGCACCGTGTCGCCGTCGAGGATGAATTCCACGTCCGAATCCGACTCGCGCGACTGGCGCTTGAGCGTAGGCGTCTTGCCGATGGAACGCTCGCGATGAATCGTGGACAGTTCCATGCCGTTCAGTTCGCAGAACGTCTTCGCATATTCCACCGTGCGGTCCTGGCTGCCGTCATCGATGAGGATGATGCGCGTGGGCTTGCGGGTCTGGCGCGCAAGCGAGGCGAGGCACAGCGGGATGTTGCTTTCTTCGTTGAAGGCCGGAATCACCACATCGACGGTGGCGGTGCGCCAGTCTTCAGCGGGATTGGGGACGGTTTTGTCCGGCCCGTGAATCAGGCCGACGATGCTCAGCACCGTGTTCGGGCTGAGGATGAAATAAGGTGTGGTCGCCATGGCCGGCTATTCTAGGCCACGAGCCTGATTTTTGCGTGTTGCCTTTCGATCAGATCATCCAGAGTGTCGCTCAGACGCCACTCCGGCGTGAAACCGGTGAGTGCGCGCAGCTTGTTGAGTACCGGCCGCCGGTGCGTGACGTCCTCGAATTCCTCGCCGTAGGCATCCTTGTAGGAAATGTACTGCAGGGCCGAGGCGCTGTGGGCGCGCTGCACGATCAGGCTGGCCAGATCGCGAATGGAGATTTCCTGATCGTTGCCGACGTTCACCACCTCGCCCCAGGCTTCCGGGCAGCCGGCGAGGCGATCCAGCGCCACCACGGTGTCGCGCACATCGCAGAAGGAACGCGTCTGCCTGCCTTCGCCGTAGACGGTGAGGGGTTCGTTGTTTATCGCCTGTTTGACGAAACTGGGCACCACCATGCCGTAATGCCCGACCTGGTTCGGCCCGATGGTGTTGAACAGGCGCACGACCACGATATTCAGGTTGTATTTGCGCGCATAGGAAAAGGCGAGAAACTCGTCCGCCAGCTTGGTGACCGCATAGGCCCAGCGCAGGCGGCCGGCGGACGGCAGCACGATGTTGTCCGTCTCGGCGAAGCTGTCCTTTTCGTTGAAGCCGTATACCTCCGAGGTCGAGGCGATGACGACCTGCGGATTCCAGCCGCCGAGATGGATGGCGCGCAGGATGCGCTCGGTGCCGGTCATGTTGGGCGCCATCACGGCCACCGGATCCTGCAGTACCTTTTTCACGCCGACGACGGCGGCCATGTGGTAGATGCGGTCGGCCCAGGCGACGGCCTTGTCGAGGCCGTTCCAGTGCAGGATGTCGGCCTCGGCAAAGCGGAAAGCGGGATTGCAGCGAAAAGACTCGATGTTCGCAAGAGAGCCGGTACTCAGGTTGTCCACTACATAAACCTGATCGCCGTTCGCCAGATGGCGCTCTGCCAGATGCGATCCGATGAAGCCTGCGCCGCCTGTGATCAAAACATGCATATCGTGCTATTTCTCCGAATTTTCGCCGGCCCTTGCCGAACGATTAACAGGCGGGCAGCGAGGTCGAAATTTAAGTCCCAATTAAAACAATGAGTTGTTTTGCCGTCTTGGGAGGTCAGACCGTCATTGCCACTCCTGTCTGAAATGCAGCAAGGAGCGTACCAATTCGCGAGGTATCATGGGTGGCAGGTCAAAGGCACCTTTTGGGTGCGCCCCTGTCCACGTTTTTTCTGGTGCCCGGATTTTTTTGCGCAATTTCAGGGCGTCGCCCGGGCTTGTCATCAGGCCATCACCCATTTTTTCTATTATTAATCAATGAATGGCGGGCTTTTACGTCAATGGCACAGCCGTTGCTTGATGCCATACAAGTGGCATCGAATGTCGCGTCAGCTTGGGGCGCGCACAAACCGGTGAATCAGGAGGTAGGCAGCATGGCTTCGTCGCTCTTTGCGAATGAGAAACAGGATGAGATGCCGGGCCCGTTGCATCGCCCGGTGTGTCGGCAGCTGACGGTGCACCAGGCTGCGATGGCGGCGGTGCATATGCGCGATCTGTTTGCGGCTGATCCGGCACGTTTCGAGCGGTTTTCGCTGCAGGTGGGCGAGCTGTTGCTGGATTATTCAAAGAACCGCATTGCCGACGAGACCATGAGCCTGCTGGTGCGGCTGGCCGAGGAGGCGGATGTGGCAGGCTGGCGCGAACGCATGTTCAGCGGCGTCAAGATCAACCACACCTAGAACCGCGCAGTGCTGCATGTGGCGCTGCGCAACCGCAGCAATCGCCCGGTGCGGGTCGACGGCGAGGACGTGATGCCGAAGATCAACGGCATGATCGAACGGATGGGTGCGTTTGCCGAGCAGGTGCGCAGCGGCGAGTGGCGCGGTTATACCGGCGAACGCATCACCGACGTGGTGAACATCGGCATCGGCGGCTCTGACCTGGGCCCGCAGATGGTGGTCCAGGCGCTGAAGCCCTACCGCCACCCGCGGCTGAAGATGCACTTCATCTCCAACGTCGACGGCGCCCACGTGAAGGAGGCGCTGGAGACGCTGAATCCGGAAACGACGCTGTTCATCGTGTCGTCAAAAACCTTCACCACCCAGGAAACGATGACCAATGCGCACTATGCGCGCAGCTGGTTCCTGGCGCAGTCGCAGGAGGTCAAGCATGTCGCGAAACATTTCGTGGCGGTGTCGACCAACGGCGAGGCGGTGACTGCCTTCGGCATCGATCCGGCCAACATGTTCGAGTTCTGGGACTGGGTGGGCGGACGCTATTCGCTGTGGTCGGCGATCGGCCTGTCGATCGTGCTGGCTGTGGGCGCGGAGCGCTTCATCGAACTGCTGGAAGGCGCCCACGACATGGACGAGCATTTCCGCCACGCGCCGCTGGACAGGAACATGCCGGTGATCCTCGCGCTGCTGGGCGTCTGGTACAACAACTTCTTCGGCGCCGAGTCGCAGGCGATCCTGCCCTACGACCATTACCTGCGCAGCCTGCCCGCGTATCTGGAGCAGGCCGACATGGAATCGAACGGCAAGTCGGTGGACCGCGAGGGCAACGTGGTGGACTACGCCACTGGCGCGATCGTCTGGGGTGCCACCGGCATCAACGGCCAGCATGCTTTCTACCAGCTGCTGCACCAGGGCACCAAGATGATTCCGGCCGATTTCATCGTGTCGGTCGAGCCGCACACCGAACTGCAGGAACACCACGATATCCTGATCGCCAATTTTCTGGCGCAGACCGAGGCGCTGATGCGCGGCCGCACGCGCGAGGAAACGCAGGCGCAGACCGGGCAGTTCGTCTCGCACAAGATATTCGACGGCAACCACCCCAGCAACGCAATCCTGCTGCAGAAACTGACGCCGCACGCGCTCGGCATGCTGCTCGCACTGTACGAGCACAAGATCTTCGTGCAGGGCGTGATTTGGAACCTGAATTCCTACGACCAGTGGGGGGTGGAACTCGGCAAGCAGCTTGCCAGCCGCATCCTGCCCGAACTGCATGCCGACGCCCCGGTGGGGAGCCACGATGCCTCGACCAATGCGCTCATCAATTACTACCGGCGAATGAGTCATCCGCACACTGGCCTATAGTTCGAATATGGAGTTGATTGCAGGCGATATCGGGGGAACGTACAGCAGGCTGGCTTGGGTGACGGGCACAGCGGCGGGCATGCATCAACTGCGTTTCGAGCAGGCCTATCCAAGCGCTGCATTTGCAACGGCGGACGACCTGATCCGCCAGTTCATCGCGGATGCCCGGTTGCCGGTTTCCCCGGACGGCCTGTTGCTGGCACTTCCGGGGCCCTTGCGCGCGCAACATGTCACCCTGACCAATCTGGACTGGACGCTCGATGCCGCTGACATGGGCGCTACGCTGGGCATTGCCAGCGTGCGTTTCATCAACGACTTCCAGGCGGCGGCGGCGGGCGTGGAGACGCTGACGCCCGCCGATATTCTGGTGCTCAATCCGTCGCCAGATGAGGCAGGCGGCGTACGTGCCATCACCGGCGCAGGCACCGGACTGGGGCTGGCTTTCATGCTGGCTGACGGGCAGGGGCGCTATCAAAGCTTTGCCACCGAGGGAGGGCATGTCGATTTTGCACCGGCCAACGCCATGCAGACACGCCTGCTGGAGCACCTGCGCGCCGAGCATGGCCATGTGTCCTGGGAGCGCGTGGCGTCCGGTTCTGCGATGAACGATCTTTATTGCTTCTGCTGTGCCGAACACCATCGCGCGTTGCCGGACGAAACGATAGAAGGCGCCGCGCTTGCCATGCGTGCGGAGGCGGGCGATGAGCTTGCCGAAGCCGCGCTCGATCTGTTCATCGATCTGTATGGCGCGTGGGTGGGCAATGTCGCCTTGCTGTACCAGCCGCGAGGCGGACTGTATGTTGCAGGTGGCGTGACCCGGCATCTGCAGGTGCGCATGCAGTCGCCGCGTTTCATGGCCGCGGCCACCGACAAGGGACGGATGCGCAGCGTGGTTGAACACACACCGATTTTTCTGATAAACAATAGCCGGCTGGGCGTGCAGGGCGCGATTGCGACTGCATTGGCCCGGCACTGATCAATCTGTGGACACGACATTACATATCAAACCATAAGCAAACCGGAGCGGGACATGACTATTTCCAAGGACGAACAGGCGCGGCTTTACCGCTATTACACCGAACCCAAGATGGTGACCGATCTCACACGCAGGACGCTGGCGCTGGTGCTGGCAGGCGGAGAGGGCTCGCGGCTGAAGGATCTGACCGCGTGGCGCGCCAAGCCGGCGGTGCCGATCGGCGGCAAGTACCGCATCATCGACTTTGCCTTGTCGAACTGCGTCAATTCGGGCATCCGCCGCATCGGCGTGCTCACTCAATACAAGTCGCATTCGCTGATCCGGCATTTGCAGCGGGCCTGGGGTTTCATGCGCGCCGAGATCGGCGAGTTCGTGGAGATCCTTCCGGCGCAGCAGCGCACTCACAAGAAGGAGTGGTACCAGGGCACGGCCGATGCGCTGTTCCAGAATCTCGACATCATGCAGCGCCATCATCCGGAGTACGTGCTGGTGCTGGGCGGCGATCACATCTACACCATGGATTACTCCGAGATGCTGCTGTATCACGTGCAGACCGGCGCGGATTTTACCGTCGGCAGCATCGAGGTGCCGGTGTCCGAGGCGAGCGGATTCGGCGTGATGTCGGTCGATGCGGACATGCGCATCACCCAATTCACCGAAAAACCGAAACATCCCGACAGCATTCCCGGCAAGCCCGGCACAGCGCTGGTGTCGATGGGAATTTACATATTTTCCAAGGATTTCCTCTACAAGACCCTGATCGAGGATGCAGGCAACACCAAATCCAGCCACGATTTCGGCAAGAACATCATCCCGGAAAATATTCAATCGGCCCGCGCGATGGCCTTTCCGTTCCGCAACAAGAGCGGCATGCCTGCCTACTGGCGTGACGTGGGGACGCTGTATTCCTACTGGCAGACCAACATGGAATTGTGCTCGGTGGAACCGGAGCTCAACCTGTACAACCGCGAGTGGCCGATCTGGACCTATCAGCCGCAATACCCGCCGGCCAAATTCATCTTCGACGACGAGGGGCGGCGCGGCGAGGCGATCGATTCGCTGATTGCGGGCGGCTGCATCCTGTCGGGCGCACGGGTCAAGCGTTCGGTGCTTTTTTTCGCCTCCACGGTGGAAAGCCACAGCCTCATCAAGGACAGCGTGATCCTGCCCAAGGTCAGCATCGGCAGCAATTGCCGCATCAGCCGCGCCATCATCGACAAGGGTTGCGTGATCCACGACGGCACGGTGATCGGCGAAGACCCGGTCGAGGACGCCAAGCGCTTCCACGTGACCAAGGAAGGCATCACCCTGGTAACCCCGGCGATGCTCGGCCAGAACCTGTATGCGAGGCTTCAGAATGACTACGATGGCTAAATCGCTCAATGTGGTGCTGTGCTGGCACATGCACCAGCCGTATTACCGCGAGGGTCTCAAGGGCGCATATCACCTGCCCTGGGTCTATCTGCACGGCATCAAGGATTACAGCGACATGGCCGCGCACCTGGAGCGGCACCCCGCGATGCGCGCGGTGGTGAACTTTGCACCGGTGCTGCTGGAACAGCTGGACGACTATGCACAGCAGCTCGATGGCTTGCTGAAGCACGGCAAGCCCACCCAGGATCACATGCTGAACCTGCTGTCCGGCGTCGAGCGCATCCCGTCCGATGTCGCCAGCCGTCTGCGCATTGTTCAGGACTGCCAGCGCTGCCACGCGCCGCGCATGATCCACCCGTATCCGCCGTTCCATCGACTGCTGCGCATGATCGGCGCCACCGACGAGGCCGGCGTCGGCAGCACCGGCCTGCAGTGGCATCTGGGCTATCTTTCCGAGCAGTATTTCCTCGATCTGCTGACCTGGTATCACCTCGCCTGGCTGGGGCATACGCTGAAGCAGTTGCCGCTGGCCCAGCGGCTGATGACACAGGAAAAGGGCTATTCCGCCGCCGACCGCCACGAACTGCTGCATCTGATGCAGCACTGCATGGCCGGGCTGATCCCGCGTTACCGCGCGCTTGCCGAGCGCGGCCAGGTCGAGCTGTCGATGACGCCGTACGGCCATCCCATCGTGCCGCTGCTGAACGATTTTTCCAACCTGCGCGATGCGCTGCCCGACGTTCCTGTTCCCGAAGCGACCGCCTACCCGGGCGGGGCCGACCGCTCGCGCTGGCATCTGCAACATGGCGTCGAGGTGTTTGAACGCTACTTCGGCAGAAAGCCGGCAGGCGTGTGGCTGTCCGAGGGCGGAGTGAGCGAGGATGCGCTGGTCCAGCTAGACGCAATGGACTTCGCCTGGACGGCTTCCGGCGAGGGCGTGTGGCGCAACAGCTGCGCCAAGTCGGGGTGCCCCGAAGACGACATGCACAGCAAGCGCGCGCTGTTTTCGCCGACGCGCATCGACGGCTTCAAGACGCGGGTGTTTTTCCGCGACGATGGCCTGTCGGACCTGATCGGCTTCAAATACAGCGACTGGCACGCCGACGACGCCGTGGCCGATTTCGTCCAGCATCTGGAAAACATCGCCAGTTTCTTCGGCAAGGATGCCAATCGCCATGTGGTCTCGGTCATTCTCGACGGCGAAAACGCCTGGGAGTACTACCCTGACAACGGCCATCATTTTCTGGATGCGCTCTATGCGACCTTGTCCAGCCATCCCACACTCAGCGTCAGCACCTTTTCCGCACAGACCGCCCACTCGCCGGCCAGTGCCATGAAGCGGCTGGCCGCGGGCAGCTGGGTCTACGGCAACTTCTCGACCTGGATCGGTTCGGAAGACAAGAACCGCGGCTGGGATTACCTGGTTGCCGCCAAGCAGACTTACGACAGCGTGGCCGCTGCAGGCAAGCTGAACGCCGACCAGCTCGCGCTGGCCACACGCCAGCTTGCCGTGTGCGAAGGCTCCGACTGGTTCTGGTGGTTCGGCGACTACAACCCATCAGGCAGCGTCAGCGACTTCGAGCAGCTGTACCGAACCCAGCTGCGCGAACTGTATCGCCTGCTCGGCGTGGCACCGCCCGCCTTGCTCGATGTGCCGCTGTCGAGCGGCGGTGGCTGGGTGGAGAACGCCGGCACCATGCGCAGGAACGCCTGATGAAGTTCGACACCCGCCGCGCCGGCATTCTGCTGCACCCGACTTCGCTGCCTTCCTGCGCGCGGGAGGATGTCGAACGCTGGCTGGATTTTCTGCAGGCGGCGGGGGTGAGCGTTTGGCAGATGCTGCCGCTCGGCATTCCGCTGACCGGGCTATCGCCCTATCAGTGCGCATCGGCATTCGCGGTCAATCCTGCATTTTTCCCCGGGGCGCGCGCCGACATGCGCGGCTTCGCCAGCTGGCACAAGCGGCAATGCCACTGGCTCGATGATTATGCGCGCTTCATGGTGATCAAGGATGAGCAGGGCGGCACCCCCTGGACCGACTGGCCGCCTGCGTTGCGTGACCGGGATGCGCAGACGCTGATCGAATTCGATGCCGCCCACGCCGACGCGTTGAAGGCCGTGATGGCCGGGCAGTATCGGGCCGCGATGCAGGGGCGGCAGATTCGTGCGTCAGCAGCGGAGCGCGGGATCCGGCTGTTCGGCGACATGCCGATCTTCGTCGCGCACGACAGCGCCGACGTATGGGCGCGGCGCGACCTGTTCCTGCTCGATGACGACGGCCAGCCCACTGTAGTGACGGGCGTGCCGCCAGATTATTTTTCCGAAACCGGGCAACGCTGGGGCAACCCGCACTACAACTGGGCGGCCATGCAGGCCGACGGCTTTTCCTGGTGGCGGGCGCGGCTGCGTGCCCATTTCGAGTGGTTCGACATGGTGCGCATCGACCACTTCCGCGGCCTGGCGGCGGCCTGGACGATACCCGCCCACGAGCCCACTGCGATCCATGGCGAATGGATCGCGGCGCCTGGCGCTGCATTGTTGCAGGCGATCGCGGACGAGATGGGCGAACTGCCCCTGGTGGCCGAAGACCTCGGCATCATCACGCCCGATGTCACAGCACTGCGCCATCAGTTCGGTCTGCCCGGCATGGCCGTGCTGCAATTCGCATTCGACCATCACGCCGACAATCCGCACAAGCCGGAAAACGTGCACCCCGACACCGTGTACTACACCGGCACGCATGACAACGACACCACGCTGGGCTGGTGGCAAAGTCTGCCCGGGTATGTACGCCATCAGGTGATGCAGCAGCTGGGCATCAGCCATCCCGATGCGCTGCTGGACACGATGATCGACGCCGTGCTGGAAAGCCGCGCCGCCCTGGCGATCCTGCCGCTGCAGGATGTGCTGCACCTCGGCAGCGAGGCGCGCATGAACACGCCGGGCACGGACAGCGGCAACTGGACCTGGCGATTTGCATGGGATGCATTGCCGCCCGACCTGGCATCCCGTTTGCTACAACAATTACAGAAAGCCCATCGATGCGAGACAAAAACCAAACCATGAAAGCGTCCAGGCAGGCTCCGCCCGGCGCCAACCTCCCCGCGATCAGCGAACCGGTCATGCGGGTGCAGAGCGGCACGCACCATGATCCGTTCGAGGTTCTGGGTTTGCATGCCCAGCCCGATGGCAGCATTCTGGTCCGTGCCTTTCTGCCTGCTGCAGAGGCCGTCGAGGTGGCAGGCGGCCCCATGACCCGCGTGACGGGTACCGACTGCTTCGAGCGGCTGCTGCCGCCGGGCGCGGCGGTCGATCCGCATCCGGTTTTGCGCTGGCAGGACAAGGGGGCAGGCAACTGGCATGACACGCAATGCCCCTACAGTTTTGCTCCGCAACTGGGCGAGATGGACCTGTATCTGATTGGCGAGGGGCGGCACTTCGAAGCCTGGAAAGTGCTGGGTGCGCGCCTGAAAACCGTCGATGGCGTGGCGGGCTGCCTGTTTGCCGTGTGGGCGCCGGCGGTGCAGCGCGTCAGCGTGATCGGCGATTTCAACGCCTGGGATGGCCGTCGTCACCCGATGCGCTGCCGCGGCACATCGGGCATCTGGGAACTGTTCATCCCCGGCCTGGCTGCCGGACAGGTCTACAAATACGAAATCCTCGGCAGCCGCGGGCAGCTGGTGAAAAAGACCGATCCCTACGCACGGCAGATGTTCATGCGGCCGGAAACCACCAGCTGCGTGCCCGATGACACGCCCTATGCCTGGCAGGACACGGGCTGGATCACGGCGCGCGCGCATTTCGACTGGCAGCATCGCCCAGTCAGCATTTACGAGCTGCATCCCGGTTCCTGGCGGCGGCATGCCGATGGCAGCTTTTATACCTGGGCTGAACTGACCGCCGAACTGATCCCGTACGTGCAGGACCTCGGTTACACCCACATCGAACTGCTGCCAGTGGCCGAGCATCCGCTTGACGCCTCGTGGGGTTACCAGGTGTCGGGTTATTACGCACCGACCGCACGCTTCGGTTCGCCGGATGACTTCCGTGCCTTTGTCGATGCCTGCCATCAGGTCGGCATCGGCGTGTTGCTCGACTGGGTGCCGGCGCATTTTCCCAAGGACGACTGGGCGCTGGCGCGCTTCACCGGCGAGCCGGTGTACGAGCATGCCGACCCGCGCCGCGGCGAACACCAGGAGTGGGGGACGCTGGTGTTCGACTTCGGCCGCAACGAAGTGCGCAATTTTCTGGTCGCCAACGCACTGTACTGGCTGGACGAGTTCCACATCGACGGTCTGCGTGTCGATGCCGTGGCGTCGATGCTGTACCTGGACTATTCGCGCCAGCCGGGCGAATGGCTGCCCAACCAGTATGGCGGGCGTGAGAACATCGAGGCGGTGCATTTCCTGCGCGAGATGAATACCGAGGTGCATGGCCGTTTCCCCGGCGTGCTCACCATTGCCGAGGAGTCGACCGCCTGGCCGGCGGTGTCGCGGCCGGTTGAACTCGGCGGGCTGGGTTTCTCGATGAAATGGAACATGGGCTGGATGAACGACAGCCTCGACTACATCGAGAAAGAGCCGGTCTACCGCAAGTACCAGCACAACCAGCTGACCTTCAGCCAGGTCTACGCGTGGACCGAGAACTTCGTGTTGCCGCTGTCGCACGACGAAGTGGTGCACATGAAGAAGAGCCTGCTCGACAAGATGCCGGGCGACACCTGGCAGCGCTTCGCCAACCTGCGGCTGTTCTATGCCTGGCAGTATGCGCATCCCGGCAAGAAGCTGCTGTTCATGGGCAGCGAATTCGGCCAGTGGAACGAATGGAAGGAAGCCGGCCAGCTCGACTGGGCGCTGCTCGATTTCCCTGCGCACGACAGCATTCGCGCGCTTCTGCGCGACCTCAATCATCTGTATCGCAACGAGCCGGCGCTGCACGAGTTCGACTTCGATCCGCGCGGCTTCCGCTGGATCGACTGCCATGACGCCGACCAGTCGGTGCTGAGCTTCGTGCGCCAGGGGAGCGATACATCCGCACAGATGGTGGTGCTGCTGAATTTCACCCCGGTGCCGCGCCGCGGCTACCGCATCGGCGTGCCTTCGGGGGCGGCGTGGTGCGAGCTGCTGAATACCGATTCGAAGTATTACGGCGGCAGCAATCTCGGCAACGGCAAGCCGCTGCATCCGCAAAATCTGCCCTGGATGGGCTTCGAGCATTCTGTCGAAGTGACGATCCCGCCGCTCGGCGCCATCTTCCTCAAACCCTGCAGTTGATTCGATCCAATAAAAATACGGACAAAAATAATGAAACGCGGAGCACTGAAAATTCTGTTTGTGGCCAGCGAAGCCTATCCGCTGGTGAAAACCGGCGGGCTGGGCGATGTGGTCTACAGTCTGCCGCATGCCCTGCATGACCGCGGCGCTGACATCCGGCTGGTGTTGCCGGGTTATCGCGCGCTGCTGCGCCAGCTTGACCAGGTGCGCATTCTCGGCTGGCTCGACGTGCGCGGCGCCGAAGGCATCGTCAGCGCGCGCATCCTGGAAACGCGTCATCCCGATTTTGCGTTTCCGCTGTGGGTGGTCGACTGTCCGCCCCTGTTCGACCGTGCGGGCAATCCCTATGTCAATGCCGGCGGCCAGGACTGGCCGGACAACGGCGAACGTTTCACGGTGTTCGCACGGGTGGCTGCACTCCTGGCGCAGGATGCGCTGGATATCGGCTGGCAGCCGGCAGTGGTGCACACGCACGACTGGCAGACCGGACTGGTGTCGGCGTTCCTGGCCGACCAGCCGGCGCGCCCCAAAACCGTGTTCACCATTCACAACCTGGCTTACGGCGGGCATTTCTCGCATACCGATTTCGTTCGCCTGCAGTTGCCCAGTCACTGGTGGTCGCCCGAGGGCGTGGAATTCCATGGCGGGTTTTCCATGTTGAAGGCGGGAATCGTCTACGCCGATGCGGTCACCACGGTGAGCCCCACCTATGCCGCCGAAATCTGCACGCCCGCATTCGGCTACGGACTGGACGGCCTGCTGCTGTCCCGGCAGCACAAGCTGCACGGCATCCTCAACGGAATCGACGCCCGGATATGGAATCCGTCCACCGACCCGCACCTGCCCGCGCATTATTCGATGGGCCGCATCCTGCCCGGCAAGCGGCGCAACAAGCAGGCGCTGCTCGAACGCTTCCTGCCGCGCGCCGGCGATGATGCGATGCAGGCGCCGCTGCTGGGCCTGGTGGGGCGGCTGGTCGAGCAGAAGGGCATCGACTGGGTGCTGGCGGCGATTCCGGTGCTGCTTGCCGAAACCGATGCGCGCATCGTGCTGCTGGGCAGCGGCCAGGCGGTGTACGAACAGAAACTCACCCGGCTGGCCAGGCAGCATCCCGAGCGCGTGTTCGTTGAAATCGGCTACGACGAGCCGCTCGCCCACCAGATCGAGGCGGGTGCGGACCTGTTCCTGATGCCGTCGCGCTTCGAGCCGTGCGGACTCAACCAGATGTACAGCCTGCGCTATGGCACGCCGCCCGTGGTCTTCAAGACCGGCGGGCTGGCCGACACCGTGGTCGACACGAACGAGGCCAGCCTGGCGGAGGGCAGCGCCACCGGTTTCGTGTTCGACACACCGGACGTGGCGGATTTTCTGGATGCCATCCGCCGCGCGCTCGACCTGTATCGCCAGCCTACGCAATGGCGTCGCCTGCAGCAGTCCGGGATGCGCCAGTCATTCGACTGGTCGGACAGCGCCGGCCACTACCTTGCGCTCTATTCCATATGACTTCAGTGGGGACCACCATGTCAGCCAACACCCTTGCCGCTTCCGCCCCGCTTGCCCTTGAACCGTTGCCGACCGGCGGCGGGGTGCTGTCGCAGGACGTCGAGCGTTACCAGTTCTACCACCTCGGCCGCATGCAGGGATGTCCGCCGCTCTATACCTATCAGGCGCTGGCCTGGACGCTGCGCGACCGGCTCATGTCGGACTGGATGAATACCTATATGAAGCGCGATCGTCCGGGCAACCGGCGCGCGTATTACCTGTCGCTGGAATTTCTGATCGGCCGCGCGCTGGCCAATCATGTACTCAACCTCGGGCTGGACGAAGCCTCGCGCGAGGCGCTGCACGCCTTCGGCCAGACCCTGGAAACGGTGGCCGAGCTGGAGCCCGATGCCGGTCTGGGCAATGGCGGCCTCGGCCGCCTGGCCGCCTGCTTCATGGACAGCTGTGCCACCCTCAATCTGCCGGTGATGGGCTACGGTCTGCACTACCAGTACGGCATGTTCCGCCAGCATATTGATAACGGCTATCAGATCGAGGATCCGGACAACTGGCTGCGCGACGGCAATCCATGGGAAGTCGAGCGATCCGAATTCACCTGCCGCGTGTCCTTCGGCGGCCGTACCGAGCACTTTCACGACAAGGCGGGCATCACGCGTGCGCGCTGGGCGGACACCAGCGACGTGCTGGCGGTGCCCTATGACATGCCGATCTCGGGCTACCGCAATCACGTCGTGAACACGCTGCGCCTGTGGAAGGCGGCTGCCACCGACGAATTCGACCTCAACGAATTCAATGAGGGCAGCTACTCCGAGGCGATGCAGGCGAAGAATCATGCCGAGCATATTTCGATGGTGCTGTATCCCAACGACACCAGCGAAAACGGCAAGGAACTGCGCCTGCGCCAGCAGTATTTCCTGGCGTCGGCCAGCCTGCAGGACGCCCTGCGCCAGTGGCGTGCCGCGGGTAACAGCGATCTGTCGAAACTTGCCGAGCACAACGTGTTCCAGATGAACGACACCCATCCGACCATCGCGGTGGCCGAGATGATGCGTCTTCTGCTCGACCTCGAAGGCATGCAATGGGACGAGGCCTGGGCGATCACCTCGCAGTGCATGGCCTACACCAATCACACGCTGCTGCCCGAGGCGCTGGAACGCTGGCCGGTCGCGCTGTTCGAGCGTCTGCTGCCGCGCCCGCTGGAAATCATCTACGAGATCAACGCCCGCTTCCTGCGCGAGGTGGCGGTGAAATGGCCGGGTGACATGGAGCGCCGGCGCCGCATGTCGATCATCGAAGAGGGCGACGTGCGGCAGGTGCGCATGGCCTGGCTGGCGATCGTCGGCAGCTTCTCGGTCAACGGCGTCGCGGCGCTGCATTCGCGCCTGCTGAAGGAAGGCCTGTTCCGTGACTTTGTCGACCTGTGGCCGGGCAAGTTCAACAACAAGACCAACGGCGTCACGCCACGCCGCTGGGTGGCGCACGCCAACCCCGGCATGAGCGCGCTCATCAGCCGGCAGATCGGCGAAGACTGGGTCGCCGACCTGTCGCAGCTGGAAAAGCTGAAACCGCTGGCGGCCCCCGGCCATGAGGCGTTTCATGCCGAATGGCGTGCGGTGAAACGCGCCAACAAGGAACGCCTCGCTGCGCTGGTCAAGGCCGAGTGCGGCGTGGAGTTCAATCCAGCCGCGCTGTTCGACGTGCAGGTCAAGCGTATCCATGAGTACAAGCGGCAGCTGCTCAACGTGCTGCACGTGATCCACCTGTACAACCGCATCAACCGCGGGCGTCTGGACGGCTGGGCGGACCGCTGCGTGCTGATCGGCGGCAAGGCCGCGCCGGGCTACGCAATGGCCAAGCGCATCATCAAGCTGATCAACAGCGTAGCCGAGGTGGTCAACAGCGACCCGGACGTCAATGGACGGTTGAAGGTGGCCTTCCTTCCCAACTACCGAGTGACCAGCATGGAAATCATCGCGCCGGCCACCGACCTGTCGGAACAGATTTCGACCGCAGGCAAGGAAGCCTCCGGCACCGGCAACATGAAATTCATGATGAACGGCGCCATCACCATCGGCACGTATGACGGCGCCAACATTGAAATCCTCGAAGCCGTGGGTGAGGACAGCTTTTTCCTGTTCGGCCTGCGCGCGGAAGAGGTCGAGGCGCTTCGTCCGCGCTACCAGCCGATGTCGTATGTGGATAGCGACCCTGAATTGCGCGAGGTGATCGAGCTGCTGCGGTCGGGGCACTTCAACCTGTGCGAGCCGGGTATCTTCGACCCCATCCTCGATGCCTTGCTGAGCCCGCACGACCCCTGGATGGTGCTGGCGGACTTCCGCAGCTACGTCGATGCGCAGGAGCGGGTATCGCAGGCCTGGCAGGATGAAGCCCGGTGGAACCGGATGAGCCTCCTCAACACGGCATCGAGCGGCTTCTTCTCGACCGATCGCACCATGCAGTAATACAACGCCGAGATCTGGAAACTGAAATAGGGGTGCCTGCCGGGTTTGCTGCAATAAAAAGGCCGGGAAAACCCGGCCTTTTTCATTGGGGATACGGCTGGCTTACGCCGCCTGCACCGGAATCGCGTGACGCGTATCCATGATGCGGTTGTCCGCATCCACGTAGACCAGTTCCGGCTCGTAGCGCACCAGTTCCAGTTCGTTGTACACCGCGTAGGTGGCGATGATGACGAGGTCGCCCGGATTCGCCTTGTGGGCGGCGGCGCCGTTCACCGAAATGATGCCGGAATCGCGCGCCGCGCGGATGGCATAGGTGGTGAACCGCTCGCCATTGGTGACGTTGTAGATCTGGATCTGTTCGTACTCGTGGATATTGGCCGCGTCCAGCAGGGTTTCGTCGATCGCGCACGAGCCTTCGTAATGCAGCTCGGAGTGCGTGACGGTAGCCCGGTGAAGCTTGGACTTGAGCATCGTTCTTTGCATGACGGTGCCCTCAACAATATAAGAAAGGGCTCATATTATAACCGCTGGACCTTCAGGTCCAAAGGCAAAAGTTTGCATCAGACCGGAACGTCCAGGCCGAATTCGAGGTTGTCGATCAGCCGCGTCGTGCCCAGCCACGCTGCGCCCAGCACCACCCGTCGGCGGCTGTCTGCGGTGGGCGCCTGCAGCGTGGCGGCGTCGCGCAATGCGATGTAATCGACGCGCCAGCCGGCCATTTTCAGGTGGCGGGCGGCATTGGCGCACAGCGCTTCATCGTCGCGCTCGCCCGCCTGCACGGCCGCGGCGATGGCGGCGAGTTCGCGCTGCAGCTGCGCCGCCTGGATGCGCTCGGATGCGCCGAGATAGGCGTTGCGCGAGCTCATCGCCAGCCCATCCGCCTCGCGCAGGGTATCGCTCGCGACGATGTCGATCGGCAGGTTGAACTGGCGCACCAGCTCGCGGATGACGAACAGTTGCTGGAAATCCTTCTTGCCGAACACCGCGACGCGCGGCTGCACCAGGTTGAACAGTTTCAGCACCACGGTCGCCACGCCGCTGAAATGGCCGGGGCGGAACGCGCCGCACAGGTCGTTGGCCAGCGATTCGGGCGGCTGCACGGTGAAGGTCTGCGGCACCGGATACATCTCGGCGATGTCGGGCGCGAACACGAGGTCGCAGCCGGCGGCGGCGAGCTTGTCGCAGTCGGCGGCCAGCGTGCGCGGATAGCGCTCGAAATCTTCGCCGGCGCCGAACTGCAGCGGGTTGACGAAGATGCTCGCCACCACCGGCTGGCCGTGCAGCTTCGCCAGGTCGACCAGCGACACGTGGCCTGCGTGGAGATTGCCCATGGTCGGCACGAACGCGGTGCCGGCGTGTCCGGCGAGCGCGGCGCGCAGCTCGGCGGCGGTGTGGACGACCTGCATCAGAAGCTGTGCTCGGCGGCCGGGAAGCTGCCGTCCTTCACCGCAGCGACGTAGGCACGCACGGCGGTTTCGATGCCGTCGGCACCGGCCAGGAAATTCTTCGAGAACTTCGGCGCGCGCGGATACAGGCCCAGCTTGTCGAACACCACCACCACCTGGCGGGAGCTGGCGGCGCCGGCGCCGATGCCGATGGTGG
>JAIBFE010000265.1 GCA_019459705.1 Thiobacillus sp.
GCGCAATTGCGGCGTCAGATGCTGCGTCGCATCGGGGGTGGTGGCGAAGGCCGAGATCACCAGCGAGATCGGCGAGGTCACCGCCTTCTTCCCGTCGCCGTCCTGCCACACGCTCTTCATGCTCATCGAGTCCTTGCCGACCGGGATCGAGACGCCGAGCGCCTGGCAGTAATTCGAAACGGCCGCCACCGTGTCGAACAGCGCGGCATCCTCGCCCGGGTGGCCGGCCGGCGCCATCCAGTTGGCCGACAGCTTCACCTGCGCAAGACCCTCGACGCGCGCGGCGGCGAGGTTGGTGATCGCCTCGACGATCGCCATGCGTCCCGATGCCGGGGCATCGATCAGCGCCAGCGGCGCCTTCTCGCCGATCGAGAAGACCTCGCCCTGGGTGGTCTGATAACCGGCCAGGGTGATCGCGCAATCGGCCACGGGAATCTGCCACGGCCCCACGCACTGGTCGCGCGCGGTCAGGCCGCCGACGGTGCGGTCGCCGATCGAAATGAGAAACATCTTCGACGCCACGCCCGGCATCGCCAGCACGCGGTAGACCGCGTCCTTGATATCGATGCCGTCGAACACGAGCGACACCGGCACGGCGGATTGATGCGCGACGTCGCGGGTCATCTTGGGCGGCTTGCCGAGGATCACGTCCAGGCTCACATCCACCGGCGCATTCTGGAAATGGCTGTCGGTCACCCGCAGGTGATTGTCCTCGGTCGCTTCGCCCAGCACCGCGAACGGGCAGCGCTCGCGTTCGCAGAGTGCGCGGAACTCGTCGAGACGCGCAGGCGGAATCGCCAGCACATAGCGCTCCTGCGCCTCGTTGCACCAGATTTCACGCGGCGACATGCCGCTCTCCTCCGACGGCGCGGCACGCAGTTCGAAGCGGCCGCCGCGGCCGCCGCCATGCACCAGCTCGGGCAGCGCATTCGACAGGCCGCCGGCGCCGACGTCGTGGATCGACAGGATGGGATTGTTGTCGCCGAGCTGCCAGCAGCGATCGATGACTTCCTGCGCGCGCCGTTCCATTTCCGGGTTGCCGCGCTGCACCGAATCGAAATCGAGGTCGGCGGCGTTGGCGCCGGTATCCATCGACGAGGCCGCACCGCCGCCGAGGCCGATCAGCATGCCGGGGCCGCCGAGCTGGATCAGCAGCGTGCCGACCGGCAGCATTTTCTTCTCCACATGGTCGGCGCGGATGCTACCGACACCGCCCGCCAGCATGATGGGTTTGTGGTAGCCGCGGCGCTGCCCGGCGACCGTCTCTTCGAAGGTGCGGAAATAGCCCGCCAGGTTGGGGCGGCCGAATTCGTTGTTGAACGCCGCCGCGCCGATCGGGCCTTCGAGCATGATGGCGAGCGGGGTGACGATGCGATCGGGCTTGCCGTAGGCATCGGTTTCCCACGCCTGTTCATAGCCGGGGATGTTGAGGTTGGACACCGAGAACCCGCACAGGCCGGCCTTGGGCTTGGAGCCGATGCCGGTCGCGCCCTCGTCGCGTATTTCGCCGCCGCTGCCGGTGGCCGCACCGGGGAAAGGCGATATCGCAGTCGGGTGGTTGTGCGTTTCCACCTTCATCAGAACGTGGGTGAGCTCGCTGCTGTAGGCGTAGCTGCCGTCGGCGCGCGGGTAGAAGCGGTCGATCTGCGCGCCCTCGATGACCGAGGAGTTGTCGGAATACGCCACCACCGTGCCTTCGGGGTGCGCCGCGTGGGTATCGCGGATCATGCCGAACAGCGACTTCGCCTGCGCCGCGCCGTCGATCACCCACGACGCATTGAAAATCTTGTGGCGGCAGTGCTCGGAGTTGGCCTGCGCGAACATCATCAGCTCGACGTCAGTGGGGTTGCGGCCGATGCGGGTGAAGTTGTCGATCAGGTAATCGAGTTCGTCGTCCGACAGGGCCAGGCCGAGTTCGCGGTTGGCCGCTTCAAGCGCCGGGCGTCCGCCGCCCAGCACATCGACGCGGGCGAGTTCGCGCGGCGGCACGTGGCGGAACAGTTGCCCGGTCTCACCCAGCGTCATCACCGCCTCGGTCATACGGTCATGCAGCAGCGGCAACAGGCGCGACTTCGCCTCGGCCGACAGAGGCTGGCCGGCCGCATCCGTCACATGGAACGCCACGCCACGCTCGATCCGATGGAAGCCGGCCAGTCCGCAGTTTTTCAGGATGTCGGTGGCCTTCGACGACCACGGCGAAATGGTGCCGGGACGCGGCGTGACGAGGATCAGCGGATCGCTTGCGGTCGGCGCACCGGTCGGCGTGCCGTAATCGAGTGCCTGTTCGACCAGCCGCATCTGCGCAGCGTCGAGTTCGCTGTCCACTTCAAGGAAATGCCAGTGACGCGCGACCAGCGTGCCGAGATTCAGGCCCTGCTGCGCGGCCTCGCGGCGGATCTTGTCGAGACGGAACGGGGACAGCGCGGCGGCGCCGGGAAGGGAGACGATGGCAGACATGTGCGTCTTTGCGAACGGGCAAAGGCGCTATTTTAGCCGATCGCGATGCGTCTCCGGGGCGGCTTGTTGCTGAACGCCGGCCTGCTTTTGCCACACATCGAGGCATTCAAGACCGCAGAAATAATGGACATAGTCCTGCGCATCCATCACCTTGACCGCATCGGCCGGGATTTCCTTCAGGCAGACCTCGCAACTGACCACGGTGCAGCTATCCTCGTCAGCACACTGTGCAAGCGGCGCGCCCGCCGGGGTACGATGCCGGGTGTCCATATGGCATTCCTCAAAACCCACGGATATTTCGCAGTCTAGGCCACCTGGATCGTCCTGCAAGCCGCTGACCGGGCAGGGATTCAGTACCCGGCTTCGCCGATTGCCTGCTTGATGACCTTGTAATCCGCTTCCTTGTCGATCACAAAGCCCGTCACCTTGCTGTGGATGGTTTTTTGCAGCGACTGGATGGCGTCGGGACTGAGCGCGACAGCCGCCGCGCCCAGACCGTTCTGCTCGGCCATACTCAGGCGGTTGCTCGCCATCAGCGTGAAATCCGGCGTGGTCGGCAGGGGATGCCAGAGTTCATACTCCCCTTTTGCAATCAGTTCATCGGCGAGTTTGCTGCGCAGGCTGCCGGCCTGCGCATAATCGCGCTGCATCGCCAAAGCCACATCCTCCTGCGTTTTGAAATTGAAAAGCTTCACCGCGTCGAGCTTGTTGCGCTTGAACGTGTGGCGTGCCATCACATCGAGCCAGGATTCCTTCTCGGTCAGGGCCACAGCCGTCACGGCTGCACCCTTGCGGCGTACCAGAACCCCCGTCGCCTGATCCCGCACGCGAGCGATGGGCGAGTAATCGTGGTCGAGCACGGCAACCGCGACCGAAGGCGGAACGAAATACAGGTCCAGGCGGCCGCTCTTCAGGGACCCCATCACGCTTTTGATGCTGCGAAACAGGGTGAGCTTCGGCTTTCCGCCCTGGGATGCCGCCAGCGCCTGGGCGAACGGCATCGCATGGGCGCGAAAATCTCCCATCACGATATCGGCCTTTCCCGTGCCGGGGTAAATCCCGATGCTCAGATCGCCCTTGGCGGCATGGGCCACCAGCGGCAGTGCAGGAAGTATGGCCAGCCTGCCAGGAAGCTACGTCTACGCATGTCACACTCCTGATTATCGGTCGCCGTGAATACGATCGTCCATCAACGGCGATGGCGCGGTTGCGCCAAATGGTCCATTCCAACCACTCGCTGTCACACCAGGCTCACGCGCACCGCATCGGCTTGGGATTAAGATGTCGCCATCACATCCCGCGCCCCTTCGCATGGCTGATCCTGAACGCCCGAATCGCCCCGCCCCCTACGCCCCCATGCCGGTCGCGCTCCGTCACATCGTTTCCCCGCCACTGTTCATGGCCGCCGACATCCGCGCGATCGACCGGCAATGGGCCACCGCCCACCCTGCCACTTCGCTGATGGAACGGGCAGGCGCTGCCGCAGCCGAACTGGCCGGCATGCTGGCCAGCGAATCGGGCGAGCCGGTGCTGATCCTGGCCGGCCCCGGCAACAACGGCGGCGACGCGCTGGTCGCTGCGCGCCTGCTCGCGGCCCGGGGATTCCGGGTGGCCGTCGTCAGCCGTGCCGAGCCTGCCCGCCTGCCGCCGGATGCTGCAGGCGCCCGGGCCGCCTGGCTTGAAAGCGGCGGCAGCCTGCTGACGGACCTCCCGCCCTCGCAGCGCTACAGCCTCGTGATCGACGGCCTGTTCGGCGTGGGACTGCAACGCGACGTCACGGGCGAGGAGGCGTACTGGATCGCACAGGTCAACGGCATGGGCTGCCCCAAACTCGCGCTCGACGTGCCAAGCGGCCTCGACAGCGACAGCGGCCGGATTCGCGGCTGCGCCCTGCGTGCCGATCACACGCTCACCTTTATCGGCCTCAAGCCCGGCCTCCTTACTGCCGACGGCCCCGACTGCGCCGGCGAGGTGCATCTCGACACGCTCGGCATCGATCCGGCCGACCTGCCTGCGACGCCCGGCATCGCGCTGACGCAACTGGAAAGCCGCCATCGCCTGCCCGCGCGCGCGCGGAACAGCCACAAAGGCCAGTTTGGTCATGTCGGCATCATCGGCGGCGCCGCCGGCATGGTGGGCGCCAGCCTGATCGCAGGTCGCGCCGCGCTGCAGCAGGGTGCGGGCAGCGTCACGCTGGGCGTGCTGGATGAGCGCATCGTGGTCGACTATTGTGAACCGCGGCTGATGTTTGCCGCCCCGGAAAAGCTGGTTGGCACGCACCTGAGCGTGCTGGCGATCGGCCCCGGGCTGGGGCAAAGCACGCGCGCACATGCCTTGCTGACAGCAGCCCTGGTCGCACCCTGCCCGCTGGTGCTGGATGCCGACGCGCTGAACCTGCTGGCCAGCGACCCCGATCTGGCCCATCAGGCGGCTCGCCGCAGCCACCCTGTCCTGCTCACCCCACACCCCGGAGAAGCCGCTCGCCTGCTCGGCGCAAGCAGCACCGACATCCAGGCAAATCGAATCGAAACAGCGCAGCACCTGAGCACGCGCTATCACGCGCACGTCGCACTGAAAGGCGCGGGAACCGTCATCGCCCACCCCGACGGCCGCTACGCCCTCAACACCAGCGGCGGCCCCTGGCTGGCCCAGGCCGGCTCGGGCGACCGCCTCACCGGTATGGTGGCCGCGCTACTGGGTCAGGGAATGAATGCGGGTGATGCGCTGGAAGCCGCAGTCTGGCTACACGGAAGGGCTGTGCCTTCCTGATTCAGCAGATGCGGGACTTGAGATAGGCGCCGAAGTCCTCGCTGACTTCGCTGTGCTTCAACGCATACTCCACCGTCGCCTGCAGATAGCCCAGCTTGCTGCCGCAGTCGTAGCGGACACCGTCGAAGGCATAGGCCAGCACCTGCTGTTCCTTCAGCAGCGCGGCGATGGCATCGGTGAGCTGCAGTTCGCCACCGGCGCCGGGTTTCAGGTGCTGGATATGATGGAAGATGCGCGGGGTGAGGATGTAGCGTCCGACCACACCGAGGTTGGACGGCGCATCTGCGGGTTTGGGTTTTTCGACGATGGCGTTCACCCGCGATACGCGCTCGGCCATCAGGGTGGCGTCGACGATGCCGTAGGACGCGGTTTCCTCGGGCGCAACCTGCTGCACACCCAACACCGAACACTGGTAATAGTCGTACTGGTCGACCATCTGCTTCATCACCGCCGGGCTGCCATCGATCAGGTCGTCGGCCAGGATGACGGCAAAGGGCTCGTTGCCGATCACCGGCTGCGCGCACAGCACGGCATGGCCGAGCCCCAGCGCCTCGGCCTGGCGGATGTAGATGAAGTTGACGCCGGCCGGGCGAATCGACTGCACCAGTTCCAGATCGCGGTTCTTGCCGCGCGCCGCCAGTTCGGTTTCCAGTTCGTAGGCCTTGTCGAAGTGGTCTTCGACCGTGCGCTTGGTACGGCTGCTGATGAAGATGATGTCGGTGATGCCGGCATCCATCGCCTCTTCGACGGCATACTGGATCAGCGGCTTGTCGACGATGGGCAGCATTTCCTTGGGGCTGGCCTTGGTGGCCGGCAGAAAGCGGGTGCCGAGGCCGGCAACCGGAAATACGGCTTTTTTTACTTTTTGCATGTCTCTTCCCTGTCTGTCCTTTGGTTCAAAAGTCTAAAACGTGCTGCTCGTTATTGTTGTTCGCTGCCAGCAAGGACAGCAGCCCGGCCTCGTCGAGAATGGCCACGCCGAGTTCCTGCGCCTTCGTCAGCTTGCTGCCGGCTTCCTCGCCGGCCACCACGTAGTAGGTTTTCTTCGACACCGATCCCGCCACCTTGCCGCCTGCGGCCTCGATTTTTTCCTTCGCCGCGTCACGCGTCAACGTCGGCAGCGTACCGGTCAGCACCAGCGTCTTTCCCGCAAGGATACCTGCCGATTGTTGCACGCCGGCTGTCTCAGACCAGTGCACCCCGGCGGCGCGCAATGTGTTGACCACATCCAGGTTATGCGGCTCGGCAAAAAACTGGATGATCGACTGCGCCACGATGGGCCCGACGTCGCGTACTGCCAGCAGATCGGCTTCGGTTGCGGCAATCAGCTTGTCCAGCGATCCGACATGCCGCGCCAGATCCTTGGCGGTGGTTTCTCCGACATTACGGATACCCAGCGCAAAAATGAACCGCGCCAGCGTGGTGGCCTTGCTGGCCTCGATCGCCGCGAGCAGATTGGCCGCCGATTTCTCGGCCATGCGTTCCAGTCCGGCCAGCGTGTCGAGGCCCAGACCGTACACATCGGCGGGCGTATGCACCAGACCGCGGTCGACCAGCTGGTCGACCAGCTTGTCGCCCAGACCTTCGATGTCCATGGCACGCCGCGAAGCGAAATGCAGCAGCGCCTGCTTGCGCTGCGCCGGGCAATACAGGCCGCCGGTACAGCGCACCGCCGCCTCATCATCCAGCCGCACCACGTGCGAACCGCACTCGGGACAGGTGGGATAGCTTTGCAGGATGTCGAAACGCGGCGGCGCGGGTTCGGGGCGCCGGTCGATCACCGCCGCGACGACTTCGGGAATGACATCGCCGGCGCGTCGCACAATGACGGTGTCGCCCACGCGCACATCCTTACGGTCGATTTCGTCCTGGTTGTGCAGGGTGGCGTTGGTCACCGTCACGCCACCGACGAACACCGGGGCGAGGCGAGCCACCGGCGTCAGCGCGCCGGTGCGGCCCACCTGCACCTCGATGGCCTCGACCACCGTCATTTCTTCCTGTGCCGGATACTTGTGCGCCACCGCCCAGCGCGGCTCGCGCGTGACAAAGCCGAGCTCGCGCTGCAGGTCGAAGCGGTTGACCTTGTACACCACGCCGTCGATGTCGAACGGCAGCTGATCGCGGCGCGCGGCGATGTCGTCATGGAAGGCGATCAGCGCTGACGCGCCCGGCCCGGTCATGCGCTCGGCGCACACCGGCACCCCCATTTTCTCCAGCGCGTCGAGCGTCCCGCTGTGAGTGGTCGGCGCCGGGTCCCAGCCCCTCACCTCACCGAGACCATAGGCAAAGAACGACAGCGGACGCTGTGCGGCCAGTTTCGGATCGAGCTGACGGATGCTGCCTGCCGCGCCGTTGCGCGGATTGACCAGGGTGGGCTTGCCGGCTTCGCGCTGTTTCGCGTTGTAGCGCTCGAAATCGTCGCGTCGCATGAACACCTCGCCGCGCACTTCCAGCACGGCAGGGGGCGGTTGGACATTCAGCCGCAGCGGAATGGCATGGACGGTGCGGATGTTCTGCGTCACCTCCTCGCCGGTTTCGCCGTCGCCACGCGTGGCCGCCTGCACCAGCACGCCGTGTTCATAGCGCAGATTGATTGCGAGGCCGTCGAATTTCAGCTCGGCGGAATAATCGACCGGCGGATCGCGTTCATCCAGCCCCAACTCCTTGCGTACCCGGGCATCGAACGCCTGCGCGCCGCTGGCTTCGGTATCGGTCTCGGTGCGGATCGACAGCATCGGCACCGCGTGACGCACCTTGGGGAAGGCATCGAGGGGCTTGCCGCCTATGCGCCGGGTAGGCGAATCGGCGGCCGCGAGCTCGGGATGGTCGGCTTCGAGCGCCTGAAGTTGGCGGAACAGACGATCGTATTCCGCATCCGGAATCGTCGGCTGGTCGAGAACGTAGTAGGCGTGGTTGTGACGTTCGATTTCCCGGCGCAGCGCATGGACGCGCGCCAGTACTTCGGGCGACGCCATCAGGAGAACAGACGCAGTGCCCGCCGGGATCCGGATGGCACGCCGCGCGCTTCCATGCGTTCGTAGATCTGCATGAGCTGGGTGCGGATTTTTTCGATGCCGGTGTCGGTCAGCGGGCGCAGGTTGTCGTCCACCAGGATGCCGCCGATTTCGTTGGCGAGTTTGCGGCCGAACGCCACCATGCCGTCGAACACCTTGAGCCCATCCGGCACGCGCGGCACGTCGAACTGCAGGGTGACGCCCTGCGAGGTCTGTCCGTCGACCACTGCTGCGCTGAACGGCTCGGCATCGTGGTTGCACAGGGCATAGAGCGGCTCGCCACGACTGTCGAGCAACTGGAACACGCCGTCCACGCCCAGCACCATGCCGCTGCCTTCGGCCTCGCGAACGATGCGGGTCAGATTCACCGCACCTTCGCCGCGTGCCACCACGTTGAGGCCGATGAGGACATCGACATCGACGCAGAAACGGTCAATCGCCTGCGCGCGCTCCAGCGCATCGACAATATCGTCGCAGGCGAGTCGCAGGCCATGTGCCTGTGCCGCGGCTTGCAGAACGCCGCACAGCCCGGCGAGTTGTTCTTCCTCCACCGCACCATTGCGGTCGGCCAGCTGCATGGTAACCACCACGTGCTGGTAATGCACGTCGCGCCAGGGCTGGACCTCCTCCCATTCCGCCGCGCCGACCGGCAACCCGAACCAGCGCACCGCCTTGCCCAGGGTGCGGGCGTGATTGAAGGCATCGGCAAACACATTCGCCAGCACGCCATCGCTGCCGATGCGGATGCGGTATTCGATCAGCTCGTCGTAGGGCGCCGGGGGCGCAGCCACTGGCGGACTGGCCGGGCGCGGCGGGGCGGAAATCGTGGGGGCAGGATGCGGGGCGGGCGACACACTAGCTGGGCGAACAGGCGCTGCATCGGGCAGGCCTGCCTCGCTATCCAGACGGGGGGCGCTGGCTTCGGCCTTCTCGTTGAACGGCGTCGCATCGAAGACCGGTTCCCGCAACGCGGGTTCGACCCGGTGCTGCGTTTCGCGCGGCACCGCGCCGGGCTGCATCAACGCATCGCCCAGTGGCGTCTGAAATGCTGCATCTGCCTGCTTGCGAAAGCGGCGCTCCTGGATCCAGTTGAACACCAGTACCGCCACCACGATGGCCGCACCAATCATCAACAAGCCGATTTGCAAGTCACTCATTCGTTTTTCCCGACTGGACAGCGTGAGCAGACACCACACGGACGAACCATTCGTCAGGGGCAATCATGCCCAGATCATTGCGCGCCCGCTCTTCGATGGCGTCGCGTCCCTGCTTGAGGTCACCGAGTTCGGCCAGCAAGCCTGCATTGCGGGTTTGCAGGCGCTGGTTCAGCGCCTGCTGGGTATCGATTGTCTGCGCACGCTCGCGCACTTTCAGCCAGCCGCCCTCGCCCAGCCAAAGCGGATACTGCAGCAGCAGGATCGAAGCCGCCAGCACCCAGGTCAAGCCCTGGCTGCGAATGCGTCCGATCCAGTCAGCCGCGCTGGCGGAAAGCATCGCGTCCGGGGTAGCTTGCCGTGTCACCGAGTTCTTCCTCGATGCGCAGCAACTGGTTGTACTTGGCCATGCGGTCGGAACGCGACAGCGAGCCGGTCTTGATCTGGCGCGCGTTGGTGGCCACGGCCAGATCGGCAATGGTGGTGTCCTCGGTTTCGCCCGAACGGTGCGAAATCACCGAGGTGTAACCCGCCTGCTTGGCCATCTCGATCGCCTGGAAGGTTTCCGACAGGGTGCCGATCTGGTTGACCTTGATCAGGATCGAGTTGGCGATGCCCTTGTCGATCCCCTCTTTCAGAATTTTCGCGTTGGTGACGAAGAGGTCATCGCCCACCAGCTGCACGCGCTTGCCGAGCTTCTCGGTGTGCGTTTTCCAGCCGTCCCAGTCTCCCTCGGCCATGCCATCTTCGATACTGATGATGGGGTACTTGTCGCACCACGCTGCCAGGTAATCGGTGAACTCGGTCGAGCTCAGCTTCAGGCCTTCGGACTCGAGGTGGTAGCGGCCATCCTTGTAGAACTCGGAGGCAGCGCAATCGACGCCGATGGCGACATCGATGCCGGGCTGCAAGCCGGCTTTTTCGATCGCCTGCACGATCAGCTTCAGCGCGGCCTCGTGCGATTCCAGGTTGGGGGCGAAACCGCCTTCGTCACCGACGGTCGTCGCCATGCCCGCGTCATCCAGCAGCTTCTTCAGCGCATGGAAGACTTCGGCACCGTAGCGCAGGGCTTCGCGGAAGCTCGGCGCACCGACCGGGATGATCATGAATTCCTGCATGTCGATGTTGTTGTTCGCATGCGCGCCGCCGTTGATGATGTTCATCATCGGCACCGGCAACGCCATCGGTGCGGCGCCGCCAAGGTAGCGGTACAGCGGCAGGCCGGCCTGTTCGGCAGCTGCGCGTGCACACGCCATCGACACGGCCAGCAGCGCATTGGCGCCGAGGCGCGACTTGTTCTCGGTGCCGTCGAGTTCGATCATGGTCTGATCGATGAAGGCCTGGTCTTCGACGTCCAGGCCGATGATGGCTTCGCAGATTTCGGTGTTGATGTGCTCGACGGCTTTCAGCACACCCTTGCCCAGGTAACGCGACTTGTCGCCGTCGCGCAGTTCGATCGCCTCGCGGCTGCCGGTGGACGCACCGGACGGCACGGCCGCACGGCCCAGCACGCCGGACTCCAGCAACACGTCGGCTTCAACAGTGGGATTGCCGCGGGAGTCGAGGATTTCCCGGGCGATGACATCAATAATGGCGCTCAATTTCTTTCCTTAAATTCAGTTTTGTCCGCGAAGGACGCGAAGGCACGCGAAGTTTTTCTTCGTG
>JAIBFE010000269.1 GCA_019459705.1 Thiobacillus sp.
GATGCGGGCGGAGGGGGCATCCCGTGCGGGGCCTCCTCAGCCTGAGCCCCGTCTCGGTTGGGGCGGCAATGGCTGCGCGCCCCGCGGGGGGTATACGGTGGGGCGGTGGCGTCGCCGATGATGTCGAGCGGATTGGCCTGCGACCAGTTGGACGGCAACACGCCGTTGAGCGTTGCGATCGTTGCCGGCGACAGCTCGGCCATGCGTACGCCGAGGTCCACCGCGAGGTCGGTCGCCATGACGCCGGGGCCGCCGCCGTTGGTGACGATGGCGAGGCGGTTGCCGGTGGGCTTGATGTGGGTGGACAGCGCCCGCGCCGAGGCGAACAGCTGCAGGATGGTGTTGACCCGCACCACGCCGGCGCGGCGCACCAGCGCGTCGAACACCGCATCCGATCCGACCAGCGCACCGGTGTGCGACTGCACCGCTTTCGCCCCTGTCGCGTGGCGCCCCACCTTGACCATGACGATGGGCTTGAAGCGTGACGTCGCACGCAACGCGCTCATGAAACGGCGCGCGTCGCGAATGCCCTCGATGTAGAGCAGGATGCCCTTGGTCTGCGTGTCGAAGGCGAGGTAGTCGAGGATCTCGCCGAAATCGAGGTCGGCCGACGCGCCGGTGGAAATCACGCTGGAAAATCCGATGCCGTTGGTTTCCGCCCAGTCCAGCATGGCGGTGCACAGCGCGCCGGACTGCGACACCAGCGCAAGGTCACCGGACAGGGTGGCGCCCTGGCTGAAGGTGGCGTTCAATCCGATGGACGGCCGCTGGACACCCAGACAGTTGGGGCCGATGAAACGGATGCCGTGTTTCTGGGCCACGGCCTTCACGGTCTCTTCCAGCGCCGCGCCCTTCTCGCCCACCTCGCGAAAGCCGGCGGACAGGACGATGGCATGGCGGATGCCGCGCTGTCCGCATTCCTCCATGATCTGCGCCACGGTCGGCGCCGGCGTGGCGATCAGCGCCAGTTCCGGGACGGCCGGCAGATCGCTGGCGCTGGCATAGCAGCGCTCGCCAAAAATCATCTCGTGCCTGGGGTTGACCGGGTAGACCTCGCCGCTGTAGCCGGCATTGCGCAGATTGCGGAACAGAATGCCGCCGACAGAATCCTCGCGTTCGCTGGCGCCGAAGACCGCCACCGAGCGGGCGTTGAACAGGGGATGCAGATAATGTTGGGACATGGCTTCGTATAAAGTGGGTTGCGGCGACGGTCCGATCGGACCGGACCGGACACGGCCTATCCTAGGCTATCCCCTGTTACAGCGCCATCCTGCCGGGCTATAGTTCACCCATTCCCTTCTCCGCCGCGCCATGCACACCGCCTACATCACTCACCCCAGCTTCCTCCTGCACGACATGGGCAGCTGGCATCCCGAAAGCCCTTTGCGCCTGCGCGCCATCGACGATCGGCTGCACGCCGCCCACCTGTTCGACTTTCTGGCGCATCACGAAGCCGTGCGAGCGGACCGCAGCCAGCTGCTGCGAGTGCACGACGCCGCTTATGTCGATTCCGTCGAAGCTGCCTCGCCGAGCGAAGGCGTGAACGCGCTCGACCCCGACACCAGCATGAACCCGCACAGTCTGGAGGCGGCCTACCATGCCGCCGGCGGCGCCGTCATGGCCGTGGACCTGGTGCTGCGCGGCGAGGTGAACAACGCTTTCGTCGCCTGCCGCCCGCCCGGCCACCACGCCACCCGCAACCAGGCCATGGGCTTCTGCCTCTTCAACAACGTCGCCGTGGCCGCCGCGCATGCGCTCGAACAGCACGGCCTGGAACGGGTCGCCATCGTCGACTTCGACGTCCACCACGGCAACGGCACCGAGGACATCTTCAGAGACGACCCGCGCGTGATGCTCTGCTCCACGTTCCAGCATCCCTTCTACCCCCACTGCGGTGCGAACACCGTGAGCGAGCACATCGTCAACGTGCCGCTGCCCGCAGGCACCACCGGTAGCGCCTACCGCGAGGCCTTCAGCGCCCGGATCATGCCGCGGCTGGAAGCCTTCCGGCCGCAGATGCTGTTTTTCTCCGCTGGCTTCGACGGCCACCGCGAGGACGACATGGCGCAGTTCGGCCTGGTGGAAGCGGATTACGCCTGGATCACCGAACAGGTCATGGACGTGGCCGCACGCCACGCCCAAGGCCGCATCGTGTCGGTGCTCGAAGGCGGCTACGATCTCAGCTCGCTGGGGCGCAGCGTGGCGATGCACATCAAGACCCTGGCAGATTTATGAACCGTGCTTCGCGGCCCGATTCAGCAAATACCTGAATGGGGTGTGAGGATTTGGCAAATGTGACAGGCCGGGTTCGGGCGATTGTGTTGAAAAACTCCGTTCAAATTGCACTTCAGCATCAGGCTGCCAGCCCCGTACACACATAACCAGGATGCCACCTCTCCCGCCTCAGGTGACCCAATAAAAAAAACGGGCGCGGCCAAATCAGCCGCGCCCGTTTTTAATTTCCTCACCCCCGAATCAATACTTCAGGATCAGGCCTTTCTGTTTGGAGAAATACATCGCCAGATCGAGCATGTCGGCATCGGTCATGTTTTGCACCTGACCGGCCATGATCGGGTTGCTGCGCTTGCCCGACTTGTAGTCCTTGAGGGCGTGATACAGGTAATCGCGATTCTGGCCCGCCAGCTTGGGGAAGGAGGTAATGGTGCTGACGCCGTCCGCACCGTGGCATGCAGCACACGCGGTCGACTTGGCCTTGCCGGCCTCATAGTCGCCCTTGGCGTGAACCGGCAGGGAGAAGCCCAGCGCGACCGCAGCGAGGATGAACAATGTTTTTTTCATGGTGTTGTCCTCGGTTAGTTGGCAGGGCCGCTGTATGACGACGCGTAATAGGCAGCGAGATCTTCCATGTCCTGCTCGGACAGGCTGCCGGCGATGCCCACCATGCTTGGGTGATTGCGCTCGCCGCTCTTGTAAGCCTTGAGCGCCGCCACGATATAATCCGCGTGCTGTCCGCCCAGCTTGGGGACGCTATATACGGCGGGATAGGCAGTGCGCCATCCGGGTATGCCATGGCAGCCGGCACACATCGAGGTTTTGAGGTGCCCGGCCTTGGGATCGCCCGCTGCCTGTACCGGCAGGGCCAACGCCATCAGCACGGACGCGAACAGCGTCATCGTGGTGGTTTTCATCTTCCTCGCTCTCTCTGGTTGAGTTGTCGTTAGACCCCGTCTGACGCAGGGTTTGGGGATCGATTATAAATCGGGACAGCCCGGCTGACGAACGGCCCGACAGGTAAAAATCCTTTTATACCAATGGGTTATAGTATTATTCACTAATATGCTACTGGAGTCTGCATGATCGATCTCAAGGCCTGCCCATTATGGCTATACCGCCTGCTGCCTTTCCTGCGCTGGTGGCCCAATGTCACGTCGCACACTTTCAAGGCCGACAGCGTCGCTGCGCTCACCGGTGCGATGGTCGTGCTGCCACAGGCAGTCGCGTTTGCAACCATCGCCGGCCTGCCGCCGGAATACGGCCTCTACGCGGCAATGGTGCCCGCCATCGTGGGCGCGCTATGGGGATCGAGCTGGCATCTGGTGTCGGGCCCGACCACCGCCATCTCGATCGTGGTGTTTGCCTCGATCAGCCCGCTGGCCGAACCCGGCAGCCCGCAGTTCATCGGCCTGGTGCTCACGCTCACCCTGCTGACCGGCCTGATCCAGCTGGCGATGGGCCTGGCACGGCTCGGCGCGCTGGTCAACTTCATCTCGCACACCGTGATCATCGGTTTTACCGCCGGCGCGGCCCTCCTCATCGCCGCCAGCCAGATCAAGAATTTCTTCGGGCTCGACATGCCGCGCGGCGCGCACTTCCACGAGGTACTGATCCAGTTTGGCTCGCACATCGCCGACATCCAGCCCTGGGTGCTGACAGTGGGCGTGGTTACGCTGGTGTCGGGCGTGCTGGCCAAACGCTATCTGCAGAAACTACCGTACATGATCGTCGCCATGGTGGCCGGCAGCGTGGTGGCTGTCCTGCTCAATGCGCAATTCGGCACAGAACACACCGGCATTCAGACTGTCGGCGCGCTGGTGGCGTCGTTTCCGCCGTTCTCTGTGCCTGATTTCTCGTTCACCGCGATCAAGCAGACGCTGTTTCCCGCCACCATCATTGCGATCCTCGCGCTCACCGAAGCGGTTGCAATCGCACGCTCGGTCGCGATCAAGTCCGATCAGCGCATCGACAGCAACCAGGAGTTCGTCGGCCAGGGCCTGTCCAACATCGCCGGCAGCTTCTTCTCCGGCTATGCCTCCAGCGGATCGTTCAACCGCAGCGGCGTGAATTACGCCTCGGGCGCCAAGACGCCGCTGGCCGCCGCGATGTCAGCCGTTTTCCTGCTGCTGATCGTGCTGCTGGTCGCGCCACTCGCGGCCTATCTGCCGGTGCCGTCGATGGCGGCGATCCTGTTCATCGTGGCGTGGGGCCTGATCGACTTCCACCACATCGGAGAAATATTCAAGCGCCACAAGCGTGAGCGCATCGTGCTTGCCATCACTTTTTTCGGCACGCTGATTGATCTGGAAAAAGGCATCTTCCTCGGCATCCTGGTATCGCTGCTGTTCTACCTCTACCGCACCTCGCAGCCGTCGATCCGCGAACTGGTGCCGTCCGCTGCCGGACGCGAAAATCCGCGCCGCAAGTTCGTGCCGCGCGACGACAACAACCCCGGCTGCCCGCAGCTGACCATGCTGCGCGTCGAAGGCTCGATCTTTTTCGGCGCGGTCGAGCATGTGCAGAAATTTTTCCGCAACGTAGACGAGGCCGACCCGCAGAAAAAAAGCCTGCTGCTGACAGCGCGCGCGATCGGCATGATCGATCTGGCTGGCGCTGAAATGCTGGCCAAGGAGGCCACGCGCCGACGCCGGATAGGTGGGGGCTTGTATCTGGTGGGGGTGCAGCCGGACCTGTGCGAAATGCTGCGCCGCAGCGGCCAGGTCGATACCATCGGCGAGGACCAGATTTTCCGCCACAAGGGCGAGGCCATCCTGACCATCTATCCGCGCCTCGACAACGAAATCTGCCGTCGCTGCACGGCGCGCGTCTTCCATGAATGCAACATCGCGCTGCCGGACGGCACGCCGCGCGAAGTCGCCGACAAGCTACTTCAGTAGGCAGGGCCCTGCTGCGCGCGTCGCCACGTCCACGGCGGCGTCGGCGCGGCGTCCTGCCAGAGTCCGCGCCGCTCGCGCTTCGCCTCGCGCTGCAAGGTCCGCAGCGCATCGTCCGCCCTGCGTGACGACGCCCAGGCGTGGCCGCGCTTCACCAGTTCCGCATTCACCTGAATCGATCCCACTGCGAGCGTACCCAGCTTGCGGCCATAGGTATCGGTGGCAACGATCTCCAGCGCCGCGCGCTGCTTCAGCGCCATGTCCCTGAGTGCCCGGGTCGCTGCTTCGCCGTGGGGCTGGTCGGACTCGGGCGCGTCGATGCCGGTCAGGCGCACCTTCATGAACGCACGCGACGAGGGGTGATAATGATTCGGCTTGAACAGCACGGTGTCGCCATCGATCACCACGATCACGACGCCGGACAGCGGTTCCGCCCACGCCGCGCCTCCGGCGACCAGCAGGGCCAGCGCCAAGACCGCCCAAAGGGCGAGTGCCCGCAAGGGGTACGCCGGCGGGTTCCCCGCTGCTACGCAGCGACCCTTCCGCAGTGCCTGGCGGCATATGCCTTGCGGGATCCGCGCGAACAGCAGCCTCACCCGGCGAGCATCTCCGCGGCATGCTGCCGCGTCGTCGCGGTGATCGTGAGTCCGCCCAGCATGCGCGCGACTTCCTCCACCCGCGCCTCCGCATCCAGCGATTCGATGTTGGACGTGACAAACCCGCCATTGGCCTGCTTGGCCACCCGCAAGTGCCGGGTGCCACGCGCGGCCCCCTGCGGCAGGTGGGTGATCACCAGCACCTGCCGGGTTTCACCCAGCTTCGCCAGCCGGCGTCCGACTGCCTCGGCCACGCTGCCGCCGATGCCGACGTCGACCTCGTCGAAGATCAGCGTCGGCACGCCGGCCACACCGGACAGCGCGGTCTGGATCGCCAGACTGATGCGCGACAGCTCGCCGCCCGACGCCACCTTGCCCAGCAACCCCGGCTGCAGACCGGGATGGCTGGCAACCAGAAAGCTCACGTCCTCCAGACCGTGCGCACGCGGTTCGCTCACCGGCTGAAGCTGGATGTCGAGCTGGCCACCGGCCAGTGCCAGCTCGTGCATCGCTGTCGTCACCTGTTTCGACAGCGCGGTCGCAGCCTTGCGACGCTGCGCGCCGAGTCGCTTGGCCTCGGTCTGGTACACCGTCCAGGCGGCCTCCTCCTTTGCCTGCAGCGCATCGAAGTCATCGCTGGCGGCCAGTTCAGCCAGCCGCGCCTGAAACTGATCGAGCAGACCGGCCAGCGCGTCCGGCTGCACCCGGTGTTTGCGCGCCAGCCGGTGCATGTCGCCCAGCAGGCGGTCGAGATCGCTCAGGCGTTCGGGGTCGAGGTTGAGATGGCTGGCGTAGCGGCGCAGCGCATGCACCGCCTCGGCCAGATCAGCGCCGGCTGAACCCAGCAGCGTGGACACCTCCTTCAGGCTGTCGTCCACCGCCTGCATGGCATCGAGCCGTACACTCATTTCTCCGAGCTGGCTCGACACCGACGATTCGCCCTCGTCGAGCCCCTCGATCAGCGCGTGGCTGCCTTCGAGCAGGGTAGTGACGTGCGCCAGCCGCGCGTGCTCGACCTGGATTTCGTCCCAGCGCGCAAGGTCATCGCCCAGCGCGCGCAATTCCTCCACCGCCAGACTCAATCCTTCGCGTTCGATCTGCCGCGCCTGACCATGAGTCTCGGCATCCAGGCGCTGCTGCCGTACGGCCTGCCAGGCATGCCAGGCCGCACTCACGGCGGCACCCTGCGCCTGCGCGCCGGCGTAGGCGTCGAGCACCTCGCGCTGGGTTTGCGGACGCAACAGCGCGTGGTGCGCATGCTGGCCATGGATATCGAGCAGGAATTCGGCAGCGTCCTTCAATTGCGTCAGCGGTGCCGCGCTGCCGTTGATGAATGCACGCGAGCGGCCGCCGGCGTCGATCACCCGGCGCAGGATCAGCGTGCCGTCGTCCGAGGCGAAACCGGCCGCGTCGAGCCAGGCCGCCAAAGCAGGCAGGTTCTCGATCGCAAACTCGGCGGAAATTTCCGCACGCGGCGCGCCGCTGCGCACCACGCCGCCCTCGGCGCGGTCGCCCAGGGCCAGCGCCAGCGCATCGACCAGAATGGATTTGCCCGCGCCGGTCTCGCCGGTGAGCACGGTCAACCCCGGCGCGAAATCGAGCTCGACCGATTCGACCAGCAGATAGTTGCGGATGGAGAGATGCGACAGCATGGAACGCGCTATGCGTTAAAGCTTCTTGCCCCAGTGCAGCTTCTGCCGCAGGGTGTCGTAGTAACTGTAGGAGTGCGGGTGCAGCAGGGTGACCGGACGGCTGGCGCGGGTGATCCACACGTGGTCGCCGCTGAGCAGGTCGAAGTGATGCTGGCCGTCGAAATGGACGCGCGCATCGTCAGCGTAGGTCAGGTGCAGTTCGATGCGCGAATGGCTGCTCACCACGATCGGGCGTGCCGACAGGGTGTGCGGACAGATCGGCACCAGCGCGACGGCTTCGAGCGTCGGGTGCACGATGGGGCCGCCTGCCGACAGCGCATACGCGGTGGTACCGGTCGGACTGGTGACCACCAGGCCGTCGGCCCGCTGGCTGTAGACGAACTCGCTGTTGATGGAGATTTCCAGATCGATGAGGCGGCCCGAACCGCCCTTGCCCACCACCACATCATTGAATGCCGTGGCTTCGAACACGCGCTCGCCATTACGGCGGACCTGTCCGTTCAGCAGGATGCGCTCCTCCGCCACGTACTGGCCGCTGAGAATTTCCGCCACGGCATCGAACATGTCGTCGACCGTAATGTCGGTGAGAAAACCCAGGCGCCCCTGGTTGATGCCGATCAGCGGCGCACCTTGCGGCGCCAGTTCGCGCGCGATCGACAACATGGTGCCGTCGCCGCCCAGCACCACCACGGCATCGCTTTCGGCCGCCAGGTCGTGCAGATTGCGTCGTGGAAAGTCCTCGATCCCGAAATGCTCCGCGGTCTGGCTGGCCAGCAGGACCGTATGCCCGCGCGCGCGCAGAAATTCGGCCAGCGCACGCACGGACGCTTCCATGCCCTGATTATCGTATTTGCCGACGAGGCCGACGGTGTGGAAAGGGGTTTGCATGAGGGGCGATTATATAGGGGTCGGAGGTCAGGATTCAGGGGGCAGCGGGTTTTGATTCGCGGCCTTCGGCCGCTCATTCCCTGAATCCTGGCCCCTGGCCCCTTATAATGGACCCATGCTCAACGATCGCGCCCGCATCCTGCTGAAGACCCTGGTGGAACGCTACATCAGCGAGGGGGAGCCCGTAGGCTCGCGCACCCTGTCGAAGCACGCCGGACTGGATCTGTCGCCTGCCAGCATCCGCAACATCATGTCCGATCTCGAGGAGATGGGCTTCGTCACCAGCCCGCACACCTCGGCCGGACGCGTGCCGACGCCGCGCGGCTACCGCTTTTTTGTCGACACGCTGCTGACGGTGCGTCCGCTCGATCAGTCCGCTGTCAGCCAGCTCGAAAACAGCCTGACGTCGTCCGATCCGCAGCGGCTGATGACCGCAGCCTCCACCCTGCTGTCCGACCTCAGCCGGTTTGCCGGACTGGTGATGACGCCGCGGCGCAGCCCGGCGTTCCGCCAGATCGAATTCATCAGCCTGTCGGACAAGCGCATCCTGCTCATCATCGTCACCATGGAAGGCGAGGTCGAGAATCGCGTCATCCTCACCGATCAGCCCTACAGCGCATCCGCCCTCACCGAGGCCGCCAATTACTTCAACCAGAACTTTGCCGGCCACCGCTTCGACCAGGTGCGCGTGAAGCTGCGCGACGAACTGGGCCGCATGCGCGACGACATCACCCGCCTGATGGCCGCCGCAGTGGACGCCGGCAGCCAGGCGCACGATGCCAGCCAGGAAAACGTGGTGGTCTCCGGCAGCCGCAAGCTGCTCGACGTGCAGGAACTCTCCAGCAACATGGGCAGCCTGCGCCGCCTGTTCGACGCCTTCGAACAGAAAACCGGGCTTTTGCAACTGCTTGATCAGTCACGCAGCGCGGCCGGCGTGCAGATCTTCATCGGCGGCGAATCCGACCTGCTGCCGCTCGACGAATGCAGCCTGGTCACCGCGCCCTACTCCGTCGACGGCCAGGTGGTCGGCACCCTCGGCGTGGTCGGTCCCACCCGCATGGCCTACGAGCGCGTGGTGCCGATCGTCGACGTCACTGCCAAACTTCTTTCCAGCGCGCTGTCGCACCACTGATGCGTTATCTCAAAGAGCCTGACTACACCCATGGCCAGCCGTCCAAAACCGGCATCCTGCTGGTCAATCTCGGCACCCCCGAGGCGCCCACGGCCAGGGCGCTGCGCCCCTACCTCAAGCAGTTCCTGTCCGACCCGCGCGTGGTGGAAATCCCGCGCGCCGTGTGGTGGCTGATCCTCAACGGCATCATCCTCAACACCCGGCCGAAAAAGTCTGCCGAAAAATACGCTGCGATCTGGACTGCCGACGGCTCGCCGCTGAAAGTCCACACCGAAAAACAGGCCAAGCTGCTGAAGGGCTGGCTGGGTGAAAAGATCGCCAGCCCCTTCATGGTCGACTACGCGATGCGCTACGGCAATCCTTCCGTCGCAGACACGCTGGCGCGCATGAAAGCGGCTGGCTGCGACCGCATCCTGATCCTGCCGGCCTACCCGCAGTACGCCGCCTCCAGCACTGCCACTGCGTTCGACGCCGCCTACGCCTGGCTGCAGCAGACACGCAACCAGCCGGCCTTGCGCACGCTCAAGCATTACCACGATCACCCCGCCTACATCCACGCGCTGGCCGCCAACATCCGCGATTACTGGCAGATGCACGGCCGCCCCGATGTGCTCTTGATGAGCTTTCACGGCGTGCCGCGCTACACCCTCGACAAGGGCGACCCCTATCATTGCGAATGCCAGAAGACCGGCCGCCTGCTGGCCGAGGCGCTGGGGCTCGAGACCAGGCAATACCACCTCACCTTCCAGTCGCGCTTCGGCCGCGCCGAATGGCTGCAGCCCTACACCGACAAAACGCTGGATGCCCTTGGCCGCGAAGGCGTGGGCCGCGTCGATATCGTCGCTCCCGGCTTCACCGCCGACTGCCTCGAAACACTGGAAGAACTGGCGATGGAAGGCCGCGCCAGTTTCATCGGAGCGGGCGGCAAGGAATTCCACTACATCCCCGCACTCAACGAACATCCGCAATGGATCGATGCGCTGGGCCGGATCGCCCTCGACAACCTGGGTGGCTGGGTGAGCGACACCTGGGATCGCGACGCCGACGAACAGGCACGCCTGTCCTGCAAAAACCGGGCATTGAACCTGGGCGCGCGCAGCTAAAAAAACCACATTTAAAAAATACCCATTCTGCACGCGCAAAAAACGCGCTATATAAGCCCTTGCTTGTTGACAGGGCTTTCCCGCTCTTCCAGCATGGCACACATGGACTAGCAGCCACTCAGGCCCGCTTGGACCATGGCTTGCGGGCCATCACCGCTCTCGTTTGTCGTTATCCCTGGAGACGTCTATGACCAAAAAAATTACCCTGGCGATCGTCGGCTTTGCCGGCCTCGCCCTCTCCGGCATTGCCGGCGCTGCGGACATCCACACCCAATCGATCGCATCCACTTGCATGTCCTGTCATGGTCCCGGCGGCAAGAGCCAGGGTGCCATCCCCAGCCTGGCCGGGCTGGACAAGGAATATTTCGTGAAGTCGATGAAGGACTTCAAGGCCGGCACGCGCGCCGCGTCCATCATGAAGCGCCAGGCAAACGGCTACACCGACGCCGAAGTCGAAGCCCTGGCCGCCTATTTCGCCGGCCTGAAGTGATCCATCGAGGAGACAAGAACATGACACTCAATCGTCGCGATTTTCTGAAAGTTTCCGGAGCAGGTGCAGCGGCAGCGCTCACCGGCTGTGCCACGACCACATCCAGCGCCCGCCCCCACGTCGTCGTGGTCGGTGCCGGCTTCGGCGGCGCCACCTGCGCCAAGTACCTGCGCCAGTGGGGCCCCAACATCGACGTCACCCTGATCGAGCCGAACGACAAGTTCGTTTCCTGCCCGATGTCGAACTGGGTGCTCGGCGGCCTGCGGACCATGGACGACATCACCCATGGCTACGACAACCTGCCCAGGCATGGCATCAAGATGGTGAAGGACATGGTCGTCGCCATCGACGCCGACAAACGCTTCGTCAAGACCCGCAGCGGCGCCAGCATCGCTTACGACCGCCTGGTACTCGCCCCCGGCATCGAAATCCTCACCGGCTCGGTCAAGGGCTTCAATGAGGCCGAAACGACCGGCAAGGTCGTCCACGCCTGGAAAGCCGGCCCGCAGACCGCATTGCTGAGGAAGCAGCTCGAAGCCATGCCCGACGGCGGCACCTTCGTCATGTCGGTGCCGGCGGCGCCCTACCGCTGCCCGCCCGGCCCCTACGAGCGCGCGTGCATGGTGGCGAACTACTTCAAGCAGGCTAAGCCGAAGTCCAAGATCATCCTGCTCGACGGCAACCCCGACGTGGTCTCCAAGAAACCCCTGTTCACCGACGCCTGGAACACCCTGTACGCGGGCATGATCGACTACCGCCCCAACAACGCCCCGCTCGCGGTGGACGGCAGCAAGATGACCGTCACCACCGAGTTCGACGACGTCAGGGGCGACGTGCTGAACGTGGTGCCGCGTCAGCGCGCAGGCGAACTGTGCGCCATGGCCGGCGCCCGCAACGACAGCGCCGGCAACTGGTGCACGGTCAACCTCGCCACCTTCGAGTCGACCACCGTGCCCAACGTCCACATCATCGGCGACTCGGTGCTGTCCAATCTGCCGAAGTCCGGCCACATGGCGACCAACCACGCGAAAGTGTGCGCTGCCGCCATCGTCGAACTGCTCGCTGGCCGCCAGCCCGACCCCATCCCGGTCATCGCCAACACCTGCTACTCGGCCACGTCTTCCACGACGTCCGGCTACGTCGCCAACGTGTTCCGCTACGAAGCCGGCAAGGGCTACGTCAGCGCGCCGGAAGGCGGCGCCACGCCAAAGGGCGACGCGCTCAACTTCACCTACAACGAATCGTGGGCGAAGAACATCTGGGCGGAAGTGCTGAGCTGATCGGGTTGTCGCTGGAAATTAAAAACGGGGCTGCGGCCCCGTTTTTAATTGACGAACGCCACAAAACCTGGCCTCACAACCAGGCCACATTTCACGCGGTTTCACCGGCATCCAGTGCGTCGCTCCAGATGTCGTAAGGACCTTTTGGCCGGGGAACCAGCATCATCAACAGGGACAGGTCAGAATACACCTCGGCCGGGAATCCATGGCGGCCGCCCCGCGTGTCGACCAGCAGGTCCTGCAGCTTCTCATAGCAGGCAGGTGACCCCCAGAATGCCTGTATCTCGCATGCCAGACGAGGAAAATGCACTTCGAGCGGACTCAAGTCGGACATTGGCGTTCTCCCTTTCCATTTAACCAACTGCCACCCAGCAATAACCGGGCCCCGCAAGGGGAACCTGAGCCGGCTTATCCCCGTTCATACACCACAAAATCGAACCCCAGCGCATCGCCCTTCTCGCCCGTGTGCGACTCACGCGAGACTTCCCGGAACGCACTCCTGTCGTACTCCGGAAACCACGCGTCGCCCATCGCATCGGTGTCGACCTCGGTGAGGCACAAGCGATCGGCCAGTGGGATCGCCTGCGCGTAGAGCTCGGCGCCGCCGATGAAGAAGATTTCGTCGGCGTCCTTGCACAGGGCAATTGCTGCGGGGATGGAGGCTGCGACCAGGCAACCGTCCTTGCAGTAGTCGGGGTTGCGGGTGATGACGATGTTGGTGCGCCCCGGCAGCGGGCGGCCGAGCGACTCGAAGGTCTTGCGGCCCATGAGGATGGGGTGGTTGAGCGTCAGCGCCTTGAAGTGGGCGAGGTCTTCCGGCAGGCGCCAGGGCAGGCGGTTTTCGATGCCGATGACGCGGTTTCTGGCGAGGGCGGCGATGACGCTGATGCGGGGTTTGTTTTGGGTCATGCTTTCTCGATTCTTATGCGTAGTTCTTGCCCTTCGACAGGCTCAGGGCGAACGGTGGTGGGGTTCGTGCCAATACATATCCCCTTCACCACTCACCACTCACCACTTACTGCTTACCACTCACCTAGACGGCCACCGGCGCCTTGATCGCCGGGTGCGGGTCGTAGCCGCTCAGCGTGAAGTCCTCGAAGCGAAACGCGAAAATGTCCTTCACCTCGGGATTCAGCGTCATGGTTGGCAAGGGGCGCGGCTCACGGCTCAATTGCTCGCGCGTCTGGTCGAGGTGGTTCAGATACAGGTGGGCATCGCCCAGGGTGTGGACGAAGTCGCCGGGCTTGAGGCCCGTCACCTGCGCCATCATCAGCGTGAGCAGCGCGTAGGAGGCGATGTTGAACGGCACGCCGAGGAAGATATCGGCGCTGCGCTGGTACAGCTGGCACGAGAGCCTGCCGTCGGCGACGTAGAACTGGAAGAAGGCGTGACACGGCGCCAGCGCCATCTTGTCGAGGTCGGCGACGTTCCATGCCGAAACGATGATGCGGCGCGAATCGGGGTTGCTCTTCAGCGTCTTCACCACTTCGCTGATCTGGTCGATGGTGCCGCCGTCGCGCTTCGGCCAGCTGCGCCACTGGTGGCCGTAGACCGGGCCGAGGTTGCCGTTCTCGTCGGCCCATTCGTCCCAGATCGAGACGCCGTTTTCTTTCAGGTATCGGATGTTGGTGTCGCCCTGCAGGAACCACAGCAGCTCGTGGATGATGGAGCGCAGGTGGCATTTCTTGGTGGTGACGAGCGGGAAGCCTTCGGCGAGGTTGTAGCGCATCTGCCAGCCGAACACCGAGAGGGTGCCGGTGCCGGTGCGGTCGTCTTTACGGGTGCCGTGCTCGAGCACGTGGCGCATCAGGTCGAGGTAGGGTTTCATCGTGTGAGACTTAGGGTTTGGCCGGTGCGGCCTGGATGGGTTGATTATCCCTTAGAACACCGTCGTAGAAGCCAGCAAGCCGGTCGGCCGGTGCCTGGCCGTAGATGTCCCAGAAGGCGATCTCGAAATCGGTGTTGTCCTGTACAGCCAACGCCAGCTGGCGAAAGCGCGCTTCGTCCTGCGCCTTCAGCCAGCCGACCAGCAGCATGGACTGGCGATAGAACTCGAAGATGCTGAGCCGGGAGGCGGCGGCGCGGTGGCGCTTGTCGGGCGCATCGCGTGCCAGCAGATTGACCCGCTTGCCCTCACGGATCGCCTCGAACACCCTGGCGTCGGTGGTGTAGTCGGCGCCGCCGCCGTCGGCTGTAAGTGTGGCCCAGCCTTCGTGGAACCAGACCGGCAGCGTGCTGTGATAGTGGCCGATGCGCTGGCCCAGATGCAGGTGGGCGAGTTCGTGCGTGAGCAGCGTGGGCAGGCGGTGCTGCTCGCGGCCGTCGAGCTTGGGCGACAGGATGAGGCGGTTGTCGGGCACCACGGCAGCCGAGAGTTTCGGTGTCATCACATGGCGATTGAAGCAGTCTTCGCTGCCGCACACATGGACGCGCGGCGGGCGGGCGAAGGGCAGGTAGTGCGCGGCCTCGACCCGGGCGATGGCAGAGGGCAGCGCGGCGGCGACGCGCGCGCCGTAGGCCTCATAACCGGGCTCGATCCACACGCGCGCATCGTCGGCCGACTGCACGAAACTGTCGATGGGCCTGAGCGCGCGCGGATCGCTCACGGTGAGCGCGCAGCCCTGCAGCGCCGCCAGCATGGCGGCCAGTGCCCAGAGCCTCATGCGTCGAGCACCTGCCAGCGGCCGTCGACCAGTCCTTCCAGCGGCGGGTATTGCTTCTTGTAGGCCATCTTGCGGCTCTCGGCGATCCAGTAGCCGAGGTAGAGATAGGGCAGTTCCAGCCGCTTCGACAGTTCGATCTGCCACAGCACGCCGTAGACGCCGAGGCTCATCTGTTCGCGCACGGGATCGAAGAAGGTGTAGACGGCGGAAATCCCGTCGTCGACCTGGTCGACCACGGCCACCATCACCAGGGACTCGCCGTCGCGGAATTCGACCATCACACTGTCGACGTTGGACGACAGCAGGAACTGCGTGTACTGGTCGGGGCCGTCGCGGTCCATGCCGCCGCCGGCATGGCGGCTGCCGAGGTAGCGGCGATAGAGCGCGTAATGCTCTTCCTTGAAGTCGAGCGGAACGAAGCGCGCGGACAGATGCTGGTTGCGCTTGAGGCAGCGGCGCTGGGTACGGTTGGGCACGAAGCGGGCGACGTCGACCCGCACCGGCACGCAAGCGTGGCACTGCTCGCAGTGCGGGCGGTAGGTGAACTGGCCGCTGCGGCGGAAGCCGGCGCGAATCAGCGCGCTGTAGGCATGGGCGTCGATCAGGTACGTAGGCGTGGCGACCTGCGAGCGCGCCTGCCGACCCGGCAGGTAGCTGCAGTCGTAATGCGCGGTCAGGTAAAACTGGATGCGCTGAAAAGGCGGTTCGGTCGGATGCATTACGTGTCAAAGGTCCAGGGACCGCGTCGATGCGGCAAGTTTACCAATTCCGCCAGCTTCTCCACGAACAGGGCGCGCGGCAGGGTGCGGGCGCCCATGCTGGCAAGGTGCGGCGTTTCCATCTGGCAGTCGATCAGCCCGAATTCCCACTGCTGCAGCTGCCGCGCCAGCCGCACCAGCGCGACCCTGGAGGCGTCGGGCTCGCGGCTGAACATGGATTAGCCGTAGAACATGCGGCCGATCGCCACGCCATACAGGCCGCCGACCAGCTGGCCGTCACGCCAGGTTTCCACCGAATGCGCGTAGCCCGCCTCGAACAGGCGGGTGTAGGCCGCGATCATCGCCGGCGAAATCCAGGTACCGCCCTCGCCTTCGCCTTCGCTCGGCGCAGCCCCCGCAAGGGGGACGCCGCCAGCCACTCGCCCTCCGGGCGATCTTGGCGCAGCGCAGGCGCGCATCACCTCGGCGAAGGCGGTATCGACGCGCAGTTCGAAGCCGGCGTTGCGGATGCGTTTGGCCAGCGAGCGGGTGACGCGCACCTCGCCCGGCACCAGCACCATGCGCGGATCCGGACTCCACCACAGGATGGGCTCGCCGGGGTTGACCCACGGAAAGATGCCGTGGCGGTAGGCGTCGAGCAGGCGCGCCGGCGACAGGTCGCCGCCCATCGCCAGCAGGCCGTTGGGGTCGGCGAGCGCGGTTTCGACCGGGGGAAAGAACGAGGCACCATGAAAACGTTCGGTCATGCTGCCATGTTAGCGGAATCACCGTTTGCTCCAATGGGCTTGCCTTCCCGCAAGTGACTATATTATGATATGCATATCTTCAATGCTGCTATCGACCGGCGCGGTCAGGTCGGAAAGCGGGTCCCTTCCCTGCCCGCTTCTATAATGGCCCGTTTGACAGTGGGCACGAACGAAGCCTCTCGGGGCATCCTTCAAGCCGGAACAGGGCAGTAACGAAGAATGGCGACAGCAAACGCACCATGTAATCCAGTCGGAGTGACGCCGGGGCCACAAGCATCGGTGTCAGGCATGCCGACCCGGGCATCTACCCGATGCCGCGGGGTGCCGGCATCCGGTTCCGGTATTGAAAATGAGTTGTGCTCGACGCCAGCGGCCTGTCCGACCTCTCTCCCGGGCTTGTCGCGCACCAGCGTCCTCCTGCGGGGCGATTCGTGAGGTCCTCTCCTACGCTCACGGACGCCCCGGTTTTTTCGGACGGCTGCTTTCATTGCGGCCTGCCGGTCCCGGACGGCGCCCACTATCCCATCCAGTTCGAAGGCCAGACCCAGGAGGCCTGCTGCCGCGGCTGCCAGGCGGTGGCGCAGACCATCATCGACAGCGGCCAGGGCGCGTATTACCTCCATCGCACCGCATTGCCCGCCACCCCGCAGCAGGCCGAGGCCGAGCTGACGCAACTGGGCCTGTATGACCTGCCCGAAATCCAGGAAAGCTTCGTCCGCGTCGAAGCGGAAAACATCCGCGAAGCCGCGCTGATCCTGGAAAACATCGTCTGCGCCGCGTGCATCTGGCTGAACGAGCGCCACATCGCCGCGCTGCCGGGCGTGCTGTCGGTGGAGATCAACTACGCCACCCGGCGTGCGCGGGTGCGCTGGGACAACAGTCGCATCCAGCTGTCGGCCATCCTCAAGGCGGTCTCCGACATCGGCTACATCGCGCACCCCTTTGACCCCGGCCGTTCCGACGACATCCACCGGCGCGAGCGCAACACCGCGATCAAACGGCTGGCGATCGCCGGTCTGGGCATGATGCAGGTGATGATGTACGCGCTGCCGACCTATACCGCCACCGACATGACCGACGAGATCCGGCTGCTGATGCGCTGGGCGAGCCTGATCCTCACCATTCCGGTGGTGGTGTATTCGGCGTGGCCCTTCTTCCTCGGCGCCTGGCGCGACCTCAGGCGGCGCATGCTGGGCATGGACGTGCCGGTGGCGCTGGGCGTGGGCACCGCTTTCGTCGCCAGCGTGTACAGCACCTTCACAGGCCACGGCGAGGTGTACTACGACTCGGTCACCATGTTCGTCTTCCTGCTGCTGACCGGACGCTTTCTCGAAATGAACGCGCGCCCCCCCCCCCGCGCCGCGGTGGAGGAACAGGTAAAGCAAAAAACCGCCCCCACCCCACCCCAGACCCACAAGCCCGCGCGCGCCCACGCACAACTGACCGGGGCGCCGCGG
>JAIBFE010000275.1 GCA_019459705.1 Thiobacillus sp.
GGATGTGCTGACGGCCGTACTTGAATTCGAACAGGTCGCCGTCGTTCTTCCAGGCGAATTTGAGCGCCTGGTTGATCGCCTCGTAGGCCGTCGAGCCCACCTCATCGAGCGGCAGGCTATGCCCCACCCGGCCGGTAAAGGCGTAGTCCTTGAAGTCGTCGCCGGCCTTGTAGTTGTCGGCCTGGGCATAGGAAGCGGTATAGCTCAGACTGGCTTGTTCGCTGGCCACGGTGGCGCCCAGATTGGCGCCCCGGACATTGCCGTTGCTGCGATAGAAGGCGCCCGCTTCGCCCTTGAGCAGGGTGCCCTGACCCGGCAGGGCAAACGCTGGTGCGGTCGATTCCACCAGGATGCTTCCGCCGATGCTGTCGCCGCCCGCGCTGACCGGGCTGATGCCCGTGTAAACCGTTGCGCGCTCGACCGCGGTCGGGTCGATGTAGGACAGGGGCGAATTCATGTGGTTGGGACAGGCAGCAATCAGGTCCATGCCGTCGACCTTGATGCGCAGGCGGTCATCGGCCAGGCCATGAATCGCCGGCAGGCTGGAGACGCCGCCAGCACCGTAGAGGCTGACGCCGGGAACGTCGCGCAGCAGGCTTGCCGTATCGCTGGTGGCTGCACGCATGGGGCGCAGCGCGTCGGCATCGAGCGTCACGCTATCGGGGCCGGCATCCGTGGGCTCCGAACCCACGACGACCACGGTCATAAGGGGCGTATCCGGGGGCAGTTCGCTTTGCGCGACGGCATGGTTCCCGATTGCCGACAAGGTCAGGGAAACGGCGAGGGAGAGGGGTTTTCTGGCAAACATGTTGTTTTTCTTCGGGACGCTGAAACTTTCCCAAGTTTAGGGATGTCTCGTGTGCGCGAGAATGCGGCAAATTGCCGCAACCGGGTGGTTTTGCACGTCTGGCGACGCAGGACAAGGCGGGCTGCGATGGCGATGCGACAATTTGCCGCATCGCCATTTGCGCCGTGATTGCCTATCGTTTCGGTCACATGAAAGTGAACGTGCCGGCTGAAAGCGTGCCTGGATGCAGGGTGTCCAAGCCGTTTCGTTTTTCAATGGAGAAAATATGAAATTGAAGGGTTTGATGTTTGTCGCCATCGGCGCCCTGGCCGCGCAATCGGCCTGGGCCGCCAATGTCAGCGTCACCGATGCCTGGGCGCGCGCCACCATGCCGGGGCAGAAGGTCAGCGGCGCCTACATGCAGCTGCAGTCCGACGTCGACGCGCGGCTGATCGGCGCATCCAGCCCGGCGGTGCCGCGGGTGGAAGTGCACGAGATGAAAATGGACGGCGACGTGATGCGGATGCGCGAAGTGCAGTCGGTCGACCTGCCGAAAGGAAAAACCGTTTCGCTCGAGCCCGGCGGCTTTCACATCATGCTGATGAACCTGTCGAAGCCGATCGCCGCCGGCGACGTCATTCCGCTGACGCTGGTGGTGGAATCGGGCGGCAAGCGGCAGAACGTCGAAGTGAAGGCCGAGGCGCGCTCACCCATGGGCGGCGGCACCATGCAGCACCACCATCACTAAGACAGTGCGCCGAGGATTGCGCCGCGCGCGCGCAAATCCTCCAGCAGCGCGCCGCCGGCCCGCAGGATGAGGGCGGGGTCGGGGTGGCGGCTTTCGTCCGATATCTGCCGCAATGCAGCCCGACCTGTGAGCGTGCCGGGCTCCAGCAAGGCCAGCAGCCGCGCAGTAAAGGCGTTGATCTCGCTGAACTGCATGTCATCCGCGGCATCACGGAACACCAGCAAATACGTCTCGGCAGGGTGCACCTTGCGGCGCGGCGCGATGCGGTGCACCGGCCAGTCGTAGCGCAGGCTGGCCAGCACCGGATTCAACAGCGGCATGCCGTCCAGAATGTTTCCGGCGGCATCAACTTCACCATCCGCGCTGCGGGTCGACACCGACAGCACCAGCTCGATCCATTCGTAATGCGCCAGCGCCAGCGTGAAGGGCGGATAGCCTTCGGGCGGCGTCCACTCGTTCTGCAGGAACTGGATGAACTCGTCGGGAATCTGGCGGAAGTAGGGCGTGCGGCTGCGGTGCGTGGCGAAAAACGCGCGCACCAGCTTCGCCCACTTGCGCGTGCCGAGCACGCTGCGCAGAACCGGAAAGCACGCCAGCAGGAACCCCTCGATATTGTTGTACAGCAACGCGTTGTAGACCTTCATGCGCCGCGCCTCGACGCCGGCCGGACGCGGGTGCGCCTTCGGATCGCGGATGTGCGCGGTGAAGGCGAGCTGGTAGCGCTGGAATTCAGGACGTACGGACGGCATGCTCAGCGGCCTGATGTGCGGCCTGGATGCGCGCGATCTGCCCGACCTCGCGCACCAGCTCGATCAGCGGCGGAATGTTGAAGTCGCGCTCCAGCAGCGTCGGCGCGACGCCGTGGAGGCGGTAGGTCTGGTCGAGCAGCGTCCACACCGGATCGATCACGTCGGCGCCGTGGGTGTCGACCAGCAGGTCGTCGGCCTCGGTGTAATGCCCGGCCATGTGCAGGTAGACGATGCGCTCGGTCGGCAGCGCGCGGATGAATTCGAGCGGATCGTAGCGGTGGTTCACGCTGTTGACATAGACGTTGTTGACGTCGAGATGCAGGTCGCAGTCGGCTTCGATGAGCACGGCGCGGATGAAGGCGAGCTCGTCCATCTCGGCGATCGGCGCCGGCGTGTAGTACGAGGCATTCTCGATCGCGATGCGACGCTCCAGAATGTCCTGCGCGCGGCGGATGCGCGCAGCGACGTAGTGCACCGCCTCTTCGGTGAAAGGGATCGGCAGCAGGTCGTACAGATGCCCGTCGTCCGAGCAGTACGACAGATGTTCGGTATAGAGCGCGATGCCGTGGGCATCCATGAACTGGCGCGTCTTGTGCAGCAGCAGTTCGTCGAGCGGTGAAGGACCGCCGATCGACAGCGACAGGCCGTGGCAGACGAAGGGGTAGCGTTCGGTGAAGCCGCGCAGGTCGCGGCCATAGACGCCGCCCATGTCGATCCAGTTCTCCGGAGCGAGCTCGAAGAAATCGATGGCGTCGGGGACCCGGGATTTCAGCGCGGGAATGAGTTCGCGCCGGAATCCCAGCCCCGCGCCGGCGAGGCGCAGGGTGGACTGCACAGCAGCTTACTTCTCGGTGCTGGTCTTGCCTGGCTCGGCCTTGCTGGCGTCACCTTTGCTCTTGGTGGCGCCGCACATGCCTTCACCGCACTTGCCATCCTTCATTTTGGCGGTGTTGCCGCACTTGCCATCCTTCGCCTTCATCTCGGCTTCCGTCTTGCCGCCGCACTTGCCTTCCTTGGCCTTCTCCTTTTCCATGTGATGGTCCGCGACCTGATAGCCGGAGGACAGGCCGGACAGGGCGAAGGGGTTTTCAGCGGCGGCGGCGAGGGGCGCGACGGCAAGGCCGGCAACAAAGGCGGAACCGGCAGCGGCGACGATCAGGGTTTTCTTGGACATGGTGCTCTCTCCTAACAGGGTTAACGGCGGTCAAAAATAACCGGAATCCTCCGGCTTCTTGCAAAAGGCTCACGAACCGAGCTTTTTCTGCAATTCGCTTTCGATGCGCTGCCGGGCTTCGGGGGCGAGACCCGGTGTGTCATCGTCGGCCGCCGTTTCTGCACGAAACAGGCGGCGCATGTCCTGCAACTGCCGGTTGAAGCGGGCGCAGTTCTCGCAGATGGCCAGATGCAGCCGCATGGCCATGCGATCGGCAAACGGCAAGCGTTCGTCCATCGAGCGCGAGGCGAGTTCCGTGGTTTCCCTGCATGTCGGTATCCACTTCATGCCGTACCCGCCTTCGAAAATCCGTTCAACTCCAGGCACTGCCGCATGAACAGCCGTGCCCGATGCAGCAGTACCCAGCAGTTGGTCGGGCTGATATCCAGTTCCTTACAGATTTCTTCGGTTTCCATGCCGGCCACTTCGCGCAGGCTGAACACCTGCGCCATGGCCGGCTTCAGCCGGCCGGCGCACTCGTCCAGCACGCGCCGCAGCTGGCCCAGCTCGGCCTCGGCCTGCGGATTGCCCCAGGGCCGTAGTGGTTCGGCCCAGTGGCCGTCCTGCTTGAACAGCAGGTCGACCGCCTCCTCGCCCTCCGCGTCGCGCGGAATCTCGACTTCGCGCATCTGGCGCCGGATCAGGTCGACGATCTTGTGCTTGAGGATGCCGGTAAGCCAGGTGCGCGGACTGGCGTCGCCGCTATAGCGTGCCTGCGCGGAGAGCGCGGCCAGCAGGGTTTCCTGCACTGCATCCTCGGCCAGTTCGTCCGAATGCAGCTGACGGCGCGCCACCCGGAACAGATAGTCCCCGTGGTCGGCCAGCCAGCTGTGTGCGTCGAGCGTGCTCATTGATGATCCATGTCCTGCCTTGTGCCGGGTGCAGGCACTTTAGAGGCAGCCGCACAAAGCGACAACCGCAACCCTTGAAATGGAAGAGACCTCCCCCAGATCGGTTGCATCGATTTTCGTCAACCCGAAGGAGGACATGATGCCCACAATCGCTCGCCATAACCCTTTTGAAACGGCTGACCCGCTGGATACCCTGTTCCGCGGCTTTTTCCGCCCGGTGCAGATGGACAGGGAGATGCCGCAGATTCGCATGGACGTGAAGGAGGACGGGAAAAGCTACGTCGTTCACGCCGACATCCCGGGGGTGGGCAAGGAGGACATCCACGTCACGCTCGACGGCAACACTGTCTCGATCAGCGCCGAGGTGAAGAAGAACGCCGACCAGCAGGAAGGCGAAAAAGTGCTGCGACGCGAGCGCTATGTCGGCCGTGTCGGCCGCAGCTTTGCGCTGGAAAACGAAGTGGACGAGGCCTCCGCCAGTGCGCGCTATCAGGATGGCGTGCTGGAACTGGTGCTGCCGAAAAAGGTGGCCGCCGCAGCCAAGCGCCTGTCTGTACAGTAGATCCGCCACCGGGCTGGGAAGGCGGCCGCGCGCCGCCTTTTTTATTGGCGTAAAATCCGCGAAATCTTATCCGGAGCCGCCATGACCTCGTCTCACACCGCCGCTGAAAAGGCCAGCATCCTGTCCGAGGCGCTGCCTTACATCCAGCGCTTCTACGACAAGACCATCGTCATCAAGTACGGCGGCAATGCCATGACCGAGCGGCATCTGATGGAAGCCTTCGCCAAGGACGTGGTGCTGCTGAAGCTGGTGGGAATGAACCCGGTGGTGGTGCACGGCGGCGGTCCGCAAATCGCCAATCTGCTGAAGAAGATCGGCAAGCAGTCCGACTTCATC
>JAIBFE010000291.1 GCA_019459705.1 Thiobacillus sp.
CCGCAATAATCTGGTTTTCGTCGAGGGCGGGGGGGGTTATTTCGGTATTCATTGTCAGAACCAGAAAAAGGGGTGGGTGCAGAGGCCGGGGCGATCGGCAAACATTCGGTCAGGGCGCGGCAGATCCTCGCAGGTTCACGAACGGTAGGCGTCTTTATGGCAAAACCATGGGTTTGAATCAAAGAACCGCGCAAAACGTGACAAAATTATATCCGATGTGACCCCCCGATATTCCGGCCACCAGGGCCGGAATCACTCCGTCCATCCACTGTTTCCCATGCCAGACACCCCCTTAAGCCTGCTCAACCGTGTTTTCGGCTACCCCGCGTTCCGCGGCGAGCAGGCCGCCATCGTCGATACGCTGGTGGCGGGCGGCGACGCGCTGGTGCTGATGCCCACCGGCGGCGGCAAATCGCTGTGTTTCCAGATTCCCGCGCTGCTGCGCGAGGGCTGCGCGGTGGTGGTGTCGCCGCTGATCGCGCTGATGCAGGACCAGGTTGCCGCCTTGCAGGAGCTCGGTATCGCCGCGGCGTTTCTGAACTCCAGCCTCGACGGCGCCGCGGCGATGCAGGTCGAACGCGAATTCGTCTCCGGCCAGCTGAAGCTGTTGTACGTCGCGCCGGAACGCCTGCTCACGCCGCGTTTCCAGGGCCTGCTCGAACAGGCGCAGGTCGCGCTGTTCGCGATCGACGAAGCGCATTGCGTGTCGCAATGGGGACACGACTTCCGTCCGGAATACCTCGGGCTGTCGGCGCTGCACGAACGCTTTCCCGACGTGCCGCGCATCGCGCTCACCGCCACGGCCGACACTGCGACGCGCGCCGAAATCCTCACCCGGCTCGACCTCGGCGCCGCGCGCGTGTTCGTCGCCAGCTTCGACCGCCCCAACATCCGCTACCGCATTGCCGAAAAAACTGAGCCGCGCCGCCAGTTGCTCGATTTCCTCGGCGAGCACAAAGGCGAAGCCGGCATCGTCTACTGCAGTACGCGCAAGAAGGTCGAGGAAACGGCGGACGCGCTCAAGCAGGCCGGCATCACCGCCTTGCCCTATCACGGGGGCATGGACAACGACACGCGCCGCCGCCACCAGGTAAAATTCCTGCGCGAGGTCGGCGTCGTCATGGTCGCCACCCTCGCGTTCGGCATGGGCATCGACAAGCCCGACGTGCGCTTCGTCGCCCATCTGGACCTGCCGCGTTCGGTAGAAGGCTACTACCAGGAAACCGGGCGCGGGGGGCCCCCCCGCGCGCCCGGCCCGGGGGGGGGGGGGGGGGGGGGGGGGGGCGCGGGGGACCCCCCCCC
>JAIBFE010000067.1 GCA_019459705.1 Thiobacillus sp.
GAGATTCTGAGCGCGGCTTAAAGCAGCTTTCCCAGCACGAATCCGATCACGATGCCGATGATGGTCGCGATCGTGATGCCGCGGTAGGTCAGCACATCCTTCGAATAGCCGCGACGGATGGCAATGTAGGACACCAGATAGCCCACTGCGTTGAGCAGCCAGATAAAACCGATCGACAGCACCTTGACAATGAGCGGGCCGATCACCGGAACCAGCGTGATGATGCCCAGAAGCCAGGCAAAGGCATTGGAGAGCAGCCCCACGGCCACCACGCTGCCGGCAATCACGCTGCGGTCGACATTGAAGTGCAGCCCCAACCACACGAGGCCACCGATAGCGCACCACAATGGCAGCATCACTTTCCAGTTGCGCCACCACGGCGCCCGGGGTGAGAAATCAACCTCGAAGTTGTCCGGCTCAGTCATGTCTCAGGTGAAAGGAAGCGGGAAATCACGAGATTAATCGAGAAATCAGCCCCGCCCCACTTCGATCACGTTCTGCACATGCTGCAGGCGCGCCAGCAGCCGCGACAGCTGCTGGAGTTCCCTGACCCGCACGGTGAGCTGCATGTGCGCATATTCCCCGCGGCTCTCGGTGTTGACGCGCAGCACATCGAGCCTGTCCTTGGCGATGACGTCGGAAATATCGCGCAGCAGGCCCTGACGGTCGAACGCCTTGAGATGAATATCCACTTCGAACGCGGCACCGGCGTCGAGCACCCATTCGGCCGGCATCATGCGGGCAGGGTTGGCGCGCTTGAGCGCAGCACAATCGGCACGATGCACGGTGAGCCCGCGCCCCACCGTGGTGTAGGCGACGATGGACTCGGGCGGCTGGGGCTTGCAGCAGCGCGCCAGCGTCAGCGGCACATCGCCCAGCCCCGGAATGGTGACCGGATTGCCTGATTTGGCGCGCACCCGCGGCTTGCTGGTCGGCGCCAGCGCGGAGATGAGCTTGCCGGATTCCTGCAGGGCATTGACCAGATCGCGCTGGCCAACATCGCCGCGGCCGAGCGCGGCGAGGAACTCGTCCACCTTATTGAATTTGAGGCCTTGCGCGAGCTTTTCCTGGTTCGCGTCCACCACGCCGAGGCGCTTGAGTTCCTTTTCCAGGATAGTGCGGCCGAGACTGACCTGCTCGCCGACGTCGCGCTGGCGAAACCACGCACGCACCTTGGAGCGCGCACGGTGCGTTGCCAGGTAGCCAAGCGCGGGATTGAGCCAGTCACGGCTGGGTGCGCCTTCTTTCACGGTGACGATCTCGACGCGCTGGCCATTGTCCAGCGCGGTGTTGAGCGGGACCATCGCGCCGTTGATTTTGGCACCGCGGCAGCGATGCCCAAGATCGGTGTGCAGCGCGTAAGCGAAATCCACTGGCGTGGCGCCGCGGTCGAGCGCCACCACGCGTCCCTGCGGCGTCAACACATAAACCTGGTCGTGAAACAATTCTGTTTTGAACTGCTCGGTAAATTCACTGCTGTCGGCAACGTCATCCTTCCATTCCAGAATGCGCCGCAGCCAGGCAATCTTTTCCTCGTATTGCGCGTCCTGTTTGCCTCCCTCCTTGTAGCGCCAGTGCGCGGCCACGCCGAGTTCGGCATTGTGGTGCATGTCGAAGGTTCGAATCTGCACTTCGAGCGCGCGATCCTCAGGGCCAATGACGGCTGTGTGCAGCGAACGATAGTCGTTGCTCTTGGGCTGTGAGATGTAGTCGTCGAACTCGCCCGGAATCGGCTGCCACAGGTTGTGCACCAGACCCAGCACGGTGTAGCAGTCGATCTCGTGCTTCACCAGAACACGCACCGCGCGAATGTCGTAGAGCTGCTCGAAACTCAGGCGCTTGCGCCGCATCTTGTTGACGATGCTGGCGATATGCTTGGGACGGCCGGTCACTTCGGCCTCGATTCCGTGCAGCGCAAGCTCGCTCTGCAGGCGCTCGATAATGCCGAGAATATAGGCCTCACGGTCGGCACGCTTTTCGTCGAGCTGCGCAGCGATCGATTTGTAGGTGTCAGGCTCCAGATAGCGGAACGCCCAGTCCTCCATCTCCCACTTGATCTGCCACACGCCGAGCCGGTTCGCCAGCGGCGAGAACAGCTCACGCGCCTGATGGCCGAGGGCTTCGCGGGTGGCGTCATCCTCGCCTGCAGCGCAACGCAGGGCGTGCGTGCGTTCGGCCAGCTTCACCAGCACCACGCGGATGTCCTCCACCATCGCCAGCACCATCTGGCGCAGCGCCTCGAGCTGGGCATGCGGGTCCACGCGCTTGTCGGTGGCACTGGCGGCCAGCGCTTCGATGCGTGCCATCGCCGCCACGCCGCGAGCAAGCCGTGCCGCAGTGCCGAAGGTGGCATCGAAATCGGGCGCTGCACCAAGACCGCCCTCAGGGCGAGCGTCTGGCGGCGTCCCCCTTGCGGGGGCATCGCCCAGACAGGCAAGCAGCAACGCGGCTGCCACCGCATCCGCCCCCACCCGCAGCTCCGCGACGATTAAGGCCGTGCCGACGCTGTGGGCGAACGCATGGCTGGCTCCCAACTGCTGGTGCGCATGCTCCAGCGCGCGCCAGGGCAGATCGTTTTCCGCCACTGGCAGCACGCGCGCCAGCGCCTGCCGGGCCGATTCGAGGTCGGTCGCTTCAAAACAGCGGGGCTTCGAGATTTCAGTCATGGTTCAATCAGCCTGCCAGTAGCGGCGATGGGTAGGTCGATATTGTGAGGCCTCGACCCCGGCTTCGCCAAAATCGAGGCGTATCATCCCGCCGGAATCGCTGCGCAGCAGGTGCGCTTCAATCTCGCGGAAACGTGACATCACATGGGGATGCGGATGGCCATACCGGTTGCGATGCCCCAGCGTGAATATGACCCAGCCGGGCCGCGTCGCCGCAACGAATTCCGGGATGGACGAGGTACGACTGCCATGATGTCCGGCGAACAGGACATCTACCGGACGCAACAGGCCAGACTCAAGCAGTTCGAGTTCTGTCCGCCTTTCTCCGTCGCCTGTAAGCAGTACGCCATGGCGTGCACTGCTGACACGCAACACGCAGCTGTGGTCGTTGTCTCGGCGTTGAGTTTCAGCGTAGGCCGCAGGCATGGGATTCAGGACTTCGAACAGCACACCATCCCAGTTCCAGCGCTGGCCGCGCACGCACTGGCGCGCAGGCCGCACGCCAGTGAGCAGAGGACTGGCATCAGGAAGCCCGTGCAGCACCCAGCGGGTATGGACGTCGCGCAGCACTGAACGCATGCCGCCGCTGTGGTCATTGTCGTCATGAGTCACGATCAGTCCGGACAACTGTCCGATGCCCGATGCACGCAAATAAGGAACAATGATGCGCTCGCCCGAATCGCTATCGGCAAATGCCGCGCCGGTGTCGTACAGCAGCGCATGATTCGCTGTGCGGATCAGCACGGCGGTACCCTGCCCGACGTCGATCGCCTCGACGCGAAAGTGGTCGGGCGCAATGGCATCACTCAGCGGAAACAGGAGCGGCAGCCACAGCACTATCCCAAAAGCACGCAATGGAAATCCGCGCGGCAGCAGCATCCACACCGTACCGATCAACGCCAGCACCGTCGCCAGCGTACCCGGTGCAGGTAGGCTCGTTACCGCCAGCGGCAGGTTGCTGGCCCAGGCCAGTCCCGTGCCGAGCCAGGCCATCAGCCACGCAGACACCTGCCACAGGGGCGTGATCAGCACGCCCAGCAGCGCCAGCGGCGTGATCAGCCAGCTCACCAGCGGTATCGCCACCGCATTGGCCAGCGGCGAAATCAGCGAAACCTGCTGGAACAGCAGCAACAGCACCGGTGCCAGCGCCAGGGTGACGGCTCCCTGCACCGTGGCCCAGCCACGCAGTTTGCCGGGCAGCGCCACCCGGCCCAGCGTCACCCACAGGATCGTCGCCATGGCGCCGAACGACAGCCAGAACCCGGCTGACAGCACCGCCCACGGGTCGATCAGCAGCACAGCGAACAGCGCCACAAGCAGCGCGGTAAAGGGCCGTGGCTCGCGCCGTCCCCAGAACGCCAGCGCCAGCACGATCAGCATGAACAGGGTGCGCTGCGCCGGCACCTGGAACCCGGCCAGCAGGGCATAGCCAAACGCCGCCAGCACCGCCGCGACCAGTCCTGCCTGGCGCGCCGGCAGGCGCTCCGCATGACGCGGCAGACGCCTCCACACGCTCGCCACCAGCCAGCCGGCCAGCGCGGCGATCATGGTGACATGCAGTCCGGAAATGCTCAGCAGATGATTGACGCCGGTGCGGGTGAACGCGCGCCATTGCTCGTGCGGGATGCTGCGCTGGTCGCCCACCACCAGCGCAGCAATGACGCCGGCATAGGGCGCATCGCCGAGCCTGGTGAAAATCCGCTCACGCACGACCGCACGGGTCGCGGCAATCCAGGCAGCAAGCGTGGCAGCTTGCACCGCCATGCGCTGCGGCATGGGCGTTTCGCGCACATAGCCACTGGCATTGATGCCGCGCTCCAGCATCCATGCCTCGAGGTCGAAGCCGTGCGGATTGCTGGTGCCGTAAGGCACCTTCATCCGCACAGTCATTTTCCAGCGCTCGCCCGCCCGCATGCGCGTTTCTACATGCGTGGCCTCGCGCGGCCAGTAGCGCGTCAGCTGGACTCGCTGCAAATCCGGAACATTCGGCGTGAGAGTCCGCTCGACGTCGAGGATAAAGCGTTCGCCACGTACGTTGGCGTGCGGCAGATCTGCGATCACGCCGACCAGTTCGATATCCAAGCCCTGCCAGTTTGCAGGCAGGCGTTCGCCCAGCCGCGCATCCGCCCGCCATGCGGCCCAGGCAACGCCAAGGGCGACGCACAGCAGGGCAATGCCGAGGCGGCGAAAGAATTCAGCAAGGGGACGGGAAGCTGCCGGCAGCCACAGCACCGCCAGCAACAGCGGCAACAGCCACAACCAGCGCGCGGACGGCAATTCGGCCTGCTGTTGCAACAGCCATACCCCGACACAGAACGCGATGAGGGGAAGCCGCATCGCTTGGAAGACTCAGGCCGGCTGCAGGCTTCCGTCGACCAGCCGCAACTGCCGGTCCATGCGCGCCGCCAGTTCGGTGTCGTGGGTGACGACGACCAGGCTCGTCCCGTGTTTACGGTTGAGCTCGCGCATCAGGTCGAACACTGCGTCGGCAGTATGGCGGTCGAGGTTGCCGGTGGGTTCGTCGGCGAGGATGCACGCGGGTTGCGTGACCAGTGCGCGGGCAATCGCAACGCGCTGGCGCTCGCCACCCGAGAGTTCGCCAGGGCGGTGGTCGAGACGGTGGCCGAGGCCGACCTCTTCGAGAATGACCGCGGCACGCGCCAGCGCCTCGGCGCGATCCATGCGGCGGATGAAAAACGGCATGGCGGCGTTTTCCTGTGCAGTGAATTCAGGCAGCAGATGGTGAAACTGGTAGACGAAGCCGAGCGCGCGATTGCGCAGCACGCAGCGCTCGGCCGTGGAAATCGCAAACGGATCCCGCCCCATCAGGGTGATGCTCCCGGAAGTCGGCGCGTCGAGCCCGCCCAGCAGATGCAGCAGCGTGCTTTTGCCCGATCCCGAGACGCCGACAATGGCAAGCGACTCGCCCGCATGGACTTCCAGATCAACGCTGCCGAGCACCGGCACATCGATCCTGCCCTGGCGGAAAATTTTGCCCAGCCCGGTGCAGCTCAACACGACCTCACTCATAACGCAGCGCCTCCGCCGGATTGATGCGCGACGCGCGCCAGCTCGGATACAGCGTCGCGATCAAGCTGATGAGCAGCGAAATCCCGGCGATGATGCCCACGTCATTCCACACCAGCTTGGACGGCAGTTCGTTGATGTAGTAGACGTCCGCGGGGAACAGGTCCATGCCGGCCAGACGTTCGATGATGGGCACGACGGTTTCGAGATTGAGCGCCAGCAACACGCCGCCGGCCACACCGAGCAAGGTGCCGAACACGCCGATGAAGGCACCCTGCACGATGAAAATTTTCATGATCGAACCGGGCTGGGCGCCGAGGGTGCGCAGGATGGCGATGTCGGACTGCTTATCGGTCACCGCCATC
>JAIBFE010000318.1 GCA_019459705.1 Thiobacillus sp.
GGACAGGTGACGCGCGCCGCCCTGGTGGACAGCACCGGCGATGCCCGTGCGGACGACGTGCTGAAGGAGGCGCTGAAGGGCATGCGCGCCCTGCGCGACAGTCCGCCGGCAGACATGCCGCAACCGATGAAAATCCGCGTGACGTCACGCGCTTGAAAACGAGCAAGAGAACGGTATGACGATAAAAATGAAATGGCTGGCGCTGGCGGTGGCAGCGGCGTGTTCGGGCAGCGCGTGGGCGGCGCCCGACGACGAGCGCGCGAAAGTCGAGCTGCTGCACGAAACCACACTGAGCCTGATCCAGCTGCTGGTGGAGCAGGGCGTGCTGAAGCAGGAAGCGGCCGATGCGATGCTGAAGAAAGCGCAGCAGCAGGCCGCCGAGAAGACCGCGCAGGCGAAGGCCGCCGAGGCGGAAGCCGGCCAGACCGACGCGGGCAAGGACGTGGTGCGCGTGGTGTACGTGCCCGAGCACGTCAAGCGCGAAATCCGCGAGCAGGTTCGCCAGGAAGTGGTGGCGCAGGCCAAGCTGGAACGCTGGGGCGACGTCAACGCGGTGCCGGAATGGCTCGACCGCCTGAAGTGGGAGGGGGACATCCGGCTGCGTTACCAGGGTGACCTCTTCACCGACGGCAATGCCCCGGAAACGTCATTCCAGGCCATCGGCCAGAACGTGAGCAACACGCTGGAAGACCGCCACCGCGAGCGCGTTCGGCTGCGCCTGGGACTGAACGCCAACATCGCCGGCGGGGTCGACGCCGGCATCCGCATCACCACCGGCAATACCTCCGACCCGGTCTCGACCAACCAGACGCTCGGAAATTACGACAACAAATACAGCCTGGTGCTCGACCGTGCCTTCCTCAAGCTGCGGCCGATTGACGACCTCACCCTGTGGGGCGGACGCATTCCCAATCCTTTCTTCTCGACCGACCTGGTGTGGGACGACGACCTCAACTTCGAGGGCGCGGCGGTGAGCTATGCCCCCGGCGGACAGGAACCGCAGCGTGTGTTCAAGCCTTTCGTTACTGCAGGCGTGTTTCCGCTTCAGGAGATCGAGGAAAAGGCGGGCGTCGCAGTGCGGGACAAATGGCTCTATGCCGCTCAGGCCGGACTCGAATGGGCGCCGACAACGCGTGCGCGCTTCAAGCTCGGCGCGGGATACTACCAATACCGTAATGTGGCGGGCGTACTGAATCCCACGCCAACGACGACGGGCCTCTACGACCTCAGCGCACCGCAATTCCGCCAGAAGGGCAATTCCCTGTTCACGATCGATACCGACGCGAATAACAACGGTACGCAGGACGACCCGGTCTACGGCCTGGCGCCCGACTACCGCATCGCCAACCTTACCCTGGTCGCCGACTTCGCCGAGTTCTTCCCCATCCACATCATCGGCAGCTTCGACTGGGCGCGTAACGTCGGCTTCGACCAGGGAGATATCCTGGCGCGCACCGGGCAGAACATCGAGCCGGAAACCGACGGCTACCAGGCCAAGCTGACCATCGGGCATCCGAAATTCAATTACATCGACGACCACGAATGGCAGGCCTTCGTCGGCTACCGCTATCTCGAGCGCGACGCGGTGCTCGACGCCTTCACCGATTCGGACTTCCACCTGGGCGGCACCAACGCCAAGGGCTTCATGATCGGCGGCTCCTACGCGCTGTACAAGAATACCTGGCTGTCTGCGAAGTGGATGTCGTCCGACGAGATCAGCGGTCTGCCGCTTTCCATCGACGTGTTCCAGCTCGACCTCAATGCCAAGTTCTAAGCTCTTGATTCTTTTGCTTGGCGTGCTGCCGGCGGCGGGCGCGGCGCAGCCTCTGGCCGACGGCGAACTCGGCTGGCTGGCGCAGGAAGAGACCGAACGTCCGCCGCGCGAGGCACGGCTGCGGCCGGCGCCCGAACGTTTCGCGGCGATTTCGGCGGACGGCAATTTCGTGCTCCCGCGCGAGCAGCGCGGCGACGAGGCGAAACTGATGGACGCTGCGCGGCGGAGCGACATCGAGGCGGTGCGTGCACTGTTGAAGCAGGGTGCCAGCCCGAATATCGGCGATTACTGGCGCGACGCGCCGCTCATGGAGGCGGTGCGCCAGGACAATCTGGAACTCGCCCAGATCCTGCTCGATGCCGGCGCCGTGCCCAACATCAGGGGCCGCGGTTACACGCCGCTGGGCCTGGCGGCGAAGAACGGCAACGTGCGTCTGGTCGAGATGCTGCTGCGCGCCGGCGCCAATCCGGACAGCAAGAGCGACGACGGCGATACGCCGATGCATGCCGCGGCCCTGATGGGATACCCTGCTGTGATTTCAGTGCTGGCCCTGACGAAGCCGGATCTGCGGCTGTTCAACCGCGAAGGCCTGTCTCCGCTCGCGGTGGCGGCGGCGAACGGCCAGTATGAGGCAGCCACCGCTCTGGCAAAGGCAGGGGCGCCACTCGACTGGGGCGACAAAAAAATCCACCCGCCGTTGTGGTGGGCATTTTCGGTCGGCGATCTGGACATGGCGCGGCTTCTGCTCAAGCTGGGCGCGGCCCCGGGCCAGTTGCCGGTGGGGAGTCTGTAATGAAGCGATCGATATTGATTTTTGTCGTGGCCGCCACGGCTGCCGTGCCGGCTTGGGCCGCGAATGAAAACCGCGAAAAGCAGATGCTGCGCCGCATGCAGCAGCAGGTTCAGCAACTCGACCAGGCGCGCGCGCAGGCCGAGCAGGACAAGGCGGCTGCATTGGCCGACAAGGACAGCGCTGTGCGTGAACTGGAGACGCTCCGCACCAGCAAGCGTCAGCTGGCAGGCGAACGCGCGGCGCGCACTCGGCTGGAAAACGAGCTTAAGGCGAAGCAGGCCGAACTGGACGCATTGAAAACAAGTCTGGCGAACACTGAAAAGCAGCTTGTCGATAGCCAAGCTCAACAGCATGCCACTGCGCAGTCACTCGCGCAGGCCGAAGCCGCCAAAAAGCGGACGGAAGGCGAACTGGCGGGGAAGGCTCAGGATCTGCAGGGGTGCCGGACCCACAACGGCCAGCTTTACAGTCTGGGCCGCGAGATGATGCAGAAATATCGCGACAAATCCTGTCAGGACGCGCTGGCGCAGGCTGAGCCTTTCACCGGTCTGAAGCAGGTCGAAGTGGAAAACCTGCTGGAAGCCTGGCGCGATCGCCTTGACCGGGAAAAGTTGAGCGTCAAGCCCTGATTCCCGGGGGCTTGTTGCCATGAGCCGAACGCCTCATACAGGCCATCTTGCATGATATGCAAATAGTCATCCGCCATACCCATAATCACGGCATGTGTGTGCAGGCGAGGCCCGACCAGACTGGTTTACGAATGACCTCCGGTGGTACTTTTTGCGGGGAGCGCGCTCCCCGCAATTTTTTTGTCTGCGGCAGGCGCGCAATCAAAAAGGGGGCTGATGCCCCCTTTTTGATTGCGCTGGATTGCTGTGCAATCGCGTTAGAACTTGAAGACCACGCCAGCGGTGATCAGGTCGATGTCCGCTTCACCGGTTCCGCCATTGAAGTCCGAGCTGCCCACTTCAAAAAAGCGTTCCCATTCCATGCGAAGCCCAACCGATTTGGTGAAGTTGTACTGCGCGCCCAAGCCAACAGACCATGCAACGTCGGTGTCTTCGGCATTGGTCGTTCCCTTGACGTCAGCGTTGAGGATATTCAGTCCGCCCGAGCCGGTCAGGGTAAAGCTGGGGTTGAGCGCATAGGATCCAATCAGGCGCATGGTTACGCCGTTGACTTCCCTTACCCCGGTTTGGGCACCGGTGTATTCGACTTCTCCCATATCGACGTAGCCAAATTCCATGGAAATGTATTCATTGACTTCCAGGCCGCCAAACAGCTTCCAGGCCAGATCCGAGTCGTCGCAGCTGGTGCCAGCGGGACAGGAGATATCTGAGGTGGCCTGGCCCACGCTTGCGCCGACAAAAGGCGCCAGGGTGAAATCGAAAAATCCGGCAGATGCGGGGGTGGACAGGGCCAGTGCCGAAGCCACGGCGGCGGCGAAACGGATCGTGCGCATGTAAAACTCCTCCATTTATTTATGTGTGATGATGAAAAACGAGCCAAACACCTGACGCTCGCCAAGGTAGAACGGCAAGGCGGATTAATCGATTTTATTGCTTTTAGATAGATGAAATGTGCGCCATTTCCGAACGGCGGCCCACTTGCGGCGTCAGCATATCCGTGGCGGTTTGCGGAATGCCGGGCCCCTGCATCGTGCTAGACTGCGCCAAAATTTGAGGCGAGCATGGCCGAGGAGACTGATCTTTCGCGAACCGAACCGGCAAGTCCGCGGCGCCTGCAGGAGGCGCGCAGCGCGGGCGATGTGCCGCGTTCCGCCGAACTCACGGCGTGGGTGGTGCTGCTGTCGGCGCTGGCCATGCTGGGCTGGCTGGCGCCTCGTCTGCTGAATGCGCTGCAGGCGCTGACCGAAGTGGCATTCATCCACGCCGCGCAACCGTTTTCCCCGATTCTCATTGAAGCGGCGCAGTCTGCGCTGTGGGCGATGCTGCCTGTGCTGGCCGTCATCTTTATTGCCGCGCTGCTCGCGCCGATGCTGCTCTCGGGCTGGGTGTACGCGCCGCAGGCCACCCAGGCCGATCTGGCGCGTGCCAATCCGTTCAAACCTTTTGCCCGCCTGTTGTCGGCCGATTCGCTGTTCGATGGATCACTGGCGCTGATGAAACTGGTGCTGGCCGTCACTGCGGTCGGCTGGACGCTGGCGACCGGCTGGCCGGAGCTGCAGGGCCTGATCGGCAGCGAGATGGGCGAGTCGCTGCAGGCCACTGCGGCCTGGATCGGGCGCGGCGTGCTGGCGCTGGCGGCAGCGCTGACCGTGGCGGCGGCGCTGGACGCCGGCTGGCGCTGGTGGCGTTATCTGCGCCGTCACGCCATGACCTGGCAGGAGGTGCTGGCCGAAGCGCGCGAAGCCGAGGGCAGTCCGGAAATGCGTGCGCAGCTGCGCAGCCGGCAGCAGCAGGCTGGGCAGGGACGGCATGTTGACGAGGTGATCGGGTGAGTGCGCAGGGCGTGATGGTGATGGGCATGCCGCTAAACCGGCTGGCGGTGCCGGCGCTGGTGCTGCTGATTCTGGCAATGATGGTGCTGCCGCTGCCCACCTTCATGCTCGACGTGCTGTTCACGCTCAATATCGCGCTGGCGATGATCGTGATGCTGGTGAGCCTGAATTCGCGGCGCCCGCTGGATTTTTCGGTGTTTCCCACCGTGCTGCTGCTGACCACGCTGCTGCGCCTGTCGCTCAACGTGGCCTCCACCCGCATCATCCTGATGCAGGGGCACACCGGGCCGGACGCAGCGGGCAAGGTGATCGAATCCTTCGGCAATTTTCTGGTCGGCGGCAACTACACCGTCGGCTTCGTGGTGTTCCTGATCCTGGTCATCATCAATTTCGTCGTCATCACCAAGGGCGCCGGGCGCATCGCCGAGGTGGCGGCGCGCTTCACCCTGGACTCGATGCCGGGCAAGCAGCTGGCGGTGGATGCCGATCTCAACGCCGGCTTCATCAACTAAAGCGACGCGCGCGCGCGCCGCCACGAAATCGGCCGCGAGGCGGACTTTTACGGCGCAATGGACGGTGCCTCCAAATTCGTGCGCGGCGACGCCATCGCCGGCATCATCATCCTGC
>JAIBFE010000338.1 GCA_019459705.1 Thiobacillus sp.
CATGCGCACTTCGGTGTAACGCATCGCCGCCGCGTTGTCGCCGTCGACCGAGCCGAAGTTGCCCTGGCCGTCGATCAGCGGATAACGCAGCGAAAAGTCCTGCGCCATCCGCACCATGGTGTCGTACACCGCGGTGTCGCCGTGCGGGTGGTATTTACCGATGACGTCGCCGACCACGCGGGCCGATTTCTTGTACGCCTTGTTCCAATCGTTGCCCAGTTCGTTCATCGCGAACAGCACGCGGCGATGCACGGGCTTCAGACCGTCGCGCACATCCGGCAGTGCGCGCCCGACGATCACGCTCATCGCGTAATCGAGGTATGAGCGCCGCATCTCGTCTTCGAGACTGACCGGGAGGGTTTCCTTGGCAAACTGTTCCATAACCGGCTTTTATTTATTCAGGCTTTAAAGCCCGTGATTTTAGCATGGTCGGTCGCCTCGCCTGCCTTTGCCAAACCGCGGCCAAACAGTGAGAATGCAGCCCACCATGAAAGCCCCAGCCGATCTTATTCTCCTGCCTCAATGGGTGGTGCCCGTCGAACCTGCAGGGATGCTTGCCGACCATGCCGTGGTCGTGCAGCACGGCCGGATTCTCGATGTGCTGCCGGCCCCTGACGCGCTGACGCGCTACGCCGCCGCGCAGACGACGACCCTGCCTGGCCAGGCGTTGATCCCCGGCCTGGTCAACCTGCACGGCCACGCTGCCATGTCGCTGCTGCGCGGCTTTGCCGACGACCTGCCGCTGATGGCCTGGCTCAACCAGCGCATCTGGCCTGCCGAAAAGCAGCACGTGTCCGAAGCCTTCGTGCGCGATGGCACCCTGCTCGCCGCCGCCGAAATGCTGGCGGGCGGCGTTACCACCTGCAACGACATGTACTTTTTTCCACAGGCGGCGAGCGAAGCCTTCCTGCAGGCTGGCATGCGCGCCACGCTGGGCATGATCGTGCTGGAGTTCCCCAGCGCCTATGCCGTTGATGCCGACGACTATCTGGCGCGCGGACTGGCCATGCGCGACGAACTGAAGGATGAGCCGCTGCTCTCCTTCGCCTTTGCCCCGCATGCGCCCTACACCATCGCGGACGCCACCTTCGGCCGCATCAGCACCCTGACCGAACAGCTCGGCCTGCCCATTCACACCCACATCCACGAAACTGCTGACGAAATCCGGGACAGCCTCAAGCAGCACGGCGTGCGCCCGCTCGAACGACTGGCGCGGCTGGGCCTCCTGGGGCCCAATTTCATCGGCGTCCACGCCGTGCATGTGAACGAAGCCGAAATCGGACTGCTGGCACAGCACGGCTGCCACATCGCGCACTGCCCGAGTTCCAACCTGAAACTCGCGTCCGGCATCGCGCCAGTGGCCGACCTGATTCGCGCAGGCGTCAATATCGGGTTCGGGACCGACGGCGCCGCCAGCAACAACCGCCTCGACCTGTTCGCCGAAATGCGCCTGGCCGCCCTGCTGGCCAAGGGTGCCAGCGGCGACGCCGCCGCCCTGCCCGCCGCCACCGCGCTGAAAATGGCGACGCTCGACGCCGCCCGCGCGCTCAACCTCGACGACCGCATCGGCAGCATCGTGCCAGGCAAGCGCGCCGACCTGGTCGCAGTCGACCTGCGCGACCTGTCCAGCCAGCCGGTGTTTGACCCCGTCTCGCACCTGGTTTACGTTGCCGGACGCGAGCATGTCACCCATGTATGGGTCGACGGCAAACTGAAACTGGATAACCGCCGTCTGGTCGATCTCGACCTCGACGACCTGACCGCGCGCGCCAGCTACTGGCGCGGCAAACTGACCGCATAAGGACTGTCATGAGCAACGTCGACGCCGCCGAAATCGCCAAATTCTCCGAACTCGCCCACCGCTGGTGGGACCCCAACTCCGAATTCAGGCCGCTGCACGAAATCAATCCGCTGCGTCTGAAGTGGATCGACAAACAGGCCTCGCTCGCCGGCAAGAAGGTGCTCGACGTCGGCTGTGGCGGCGGCATCTTGGCCGAGGCGATGGCCGGCGCCGGCGCCACGGTCAGCGGCATCGACCTGTCGGACAAGGCACTCAAGGTCGCCAGGCTGCATCTCTACGAATCCGGCAGGCAGGTCGACTACCAGCTGATCTCGGCCGAAGACTACGCGGCGCAGCACGCCGGCGAATTCGACGTCGTCACCTGCATGGAAATGCTCGAACACGTGCCCGACCCGGCTTCGGTCGTCGCCGCCTGTTCGCGCCTGGTGAAACCCGGCGGCTGGGTATTCTTCTCGACGCTCAACCGCAACGCCAAGAGCTACCTGTTCGCCATTATCGGCGCCGAATACCTGCTCAAGCTGCTGCCGCGCGGCACCCACGACTACGCCAAGTTCATCCAGCCCGCCGAACTCGCCCGCATGGCGCGCGAAGCCGGGCTCGACACCCAGGAGCTGATCGGCATGACCTACAACCCGCTGACCAGGGTCTACAAGCTGGAAGCCGACACCGACGTCAACTACCTGCTGGCGACGCGACGCGATGATTGAGAACATTCGAGCCGTCCTGTTCGACCTCGACGGTACCCTGGTCGACACCGCACCCGATCTCGGCCACGCGCTCAACCTGCAGCGTGCCCGCCACGGCCTGCCGGCGCTGACAGATGATGTCATCCGCCCGCAGGCATCGCACGGCGCGCGCGGCCTGCTGGGCGTCGGCTTCGACCTGCACCCGGACGACGCGCGCTTTGCATCCATGCGTGAGGAATTTCTGCAGCTCTACGCCGACAACATCTGCCGCCATTCACGGCCCTTTCCCGGCATTCTCGACCTGCTGGCCGAACTCGAAGGGCGCGGCCTGAAATGGGGTGTGGTTACCAACAAGCCGGCGCGCTTCACCGAACCCCTGATGTCCATCCTCGACCTCGCCGAACGCGCCGCCTGCATCGTCTCCGGCGACACCTGCCCGCAGCCCAAGCCGCATCCGGCGCCCATGCTCGCCGCCGCCGAACTGTGCGGCGCCATGCCGGCGCAGTGCCTGTATCTGGGCGACGCCGAGCGCGACATCCAAGCCGCCCGCGCCGCCGCCATGCCGTCACTGGTCGCCGCATGGGGCTACCTCGACGCCGCCGATGAGCCGCACACCTGGGGCGCCCACGCGCAAATCCACCACCCGATCGAGACCCTCGATTACCTGGCCCCCTGAGCCATGGCCTACACGCTCCTCAAGCAACTGCACCTCGCCACCCTCGCGATCACGCTGACGCTGTTTGTGCTGCGCGGCATCTGGATGATGGCAGGCTCGTCCCGGCTGCAGGCGCGATGGGTGCGCATCGTCCCGCACGTCAACGACACCCTGCTGCTCGCCAGCGGCATCGGACTCGCCGTGCTGCTGCAGCAATATCCGCTGGTCCACGGCTGGCTCACCGCCAAGCTTTTCGGGCTGATCGTCTACATCGCGCTTGGCACCCTCGCCCTCAAACGCGGCAGAACCCGCGGCCAGCGCATGGCCGCCTGGGTCGCCGCCCTGCTGGTGTTCGCCTACATGGTGACGGTGGCGGTCACGCACGACCCCTTCCCCTTCCTGCAGTAAGCCCACTCGCAGGAATTTTCCGCCACACCGGAACTTTCCCCGCCGGCGCCCCTCTATGCGGTACACTTGTTGCAGCAACACATCAGGGGCCGACCTGGCTTCGACGTGGGTCGCAAAGCAGCGTAGGGCATACCGAGGGTCAGAGCACCTCGTAAATCCAACTGAAAAACTTTAGTCGCAAACGACAAAAACTACGCCCTGGCCGCTTAAGGTCCAGGACTCACGCTAGCCTGTTCATGGGCTAGGCCGGGGCAACCCGGCAGTGAGTTAATTCACATGAAATCGTGCTCATCCGGGTCGCTTGGATGGGTGCCAAATCCAAGGC
>JAIBFE010000357.1 GCA_019459705.1 Thiobacillus sp.
CGGTTCCTCGTCGGTTCCGGAAGACTGGCTCGCCATCATCAACAGCTACGGTGGCGACATGGGCCAGACCTACGGTGTGCCCGTCGAGGAAATCGTCGAAGGCATCAAGAACGGCGTGCGCAAGGTCAACATCGACACCGACCTGCGCATGGCCTCCACCGGTGCCATCCGCAAGCACCTGGCGGAAAACAAGTCCAACTTCGATCCGCGCAAGTTCCTCAAGGAAGCCACCAAGGGCATGAGCGACATCTGCAAGGCACGCTACGAAGCCTTCGGTGCAGCGGGCCAGGCCAGCAAGATCAAGAAGGTCTTCAACCTGGAAGAAATGCAGAAGCGTTACGACAAGGGCGAACTGGATCCCAAGGTCAACTGATCGCCGCGTGTTGCTGCAAACAAAGGGGACGCCCCATGGCGTCCCCTTTTTCATGCGTACGTTACTGCGACAATTTGCCATACTGTACAAGGATGAACCGGAACAATATAATTATTTAAGGATATATTTATCCACTTTGACGGAGGTTCGAAATGAAGCAATTTGTTGCCCTGATCGCCCTTGCCCTGCCTTTCTACGCCGTACCTGCTCAAGCCAGTCCGGAGCTCGCTGCCAAGAGCAAATGCATGACCTGCCATGATGTGGCCAAAAAGAAAATGGGCCCCGCGTTCAAGGATATCTCGGCCAAGTACAAGGGACAGAAAGACGCCGAAGCAATGCTTGCCAACAGCATGCTGAAGGGCGTCAAGGGCAAATGGGGGAAAATCCCGATGCCGCCGCAAAAGATTGCGCCGACGGATGCGCAGAAGCTGTCGAAGTGGATGCTGACCCTCTGAGGGGGTGATCCAGGGTGCGCGCACTGTATGCGCGCACGACCAAGGCGAATCCTAGCCGAGCATCGCTTTCAAGGCGGCCAGGCGGTCGCTGCCGCTGGCCTTGGCGTCGGCATCGGACGGCTTCTCGGGTCGGCGTACATCGTCGCCGAGTTCATCGATAAAGCGCGAGGGGTCGCAAGCGACCGATTCGCGCGCACGCTTGCGGCGCGCGCAGTAGGACAGCGTAAGCGATTTTTTCGCGCGGGTGACGCCGACGTACATCAGGCGGCGCTCCTCTTCCAGGCGGCCTTCGTCCACCGCATCGCGGTGCGGCAGGATATTTTCCTCGACGCCGACCAGGAACACATGGCCGAACTCCAGGCCCTTGGCGGCGTGCAGCGTGGATAACCGTACGACGTTGGACTCATCCTCTTCGCGGCCTTCCAGCAGGGTGATCAGTGCGATGGTCTGCGTCAACTGCAGCAAATCCTTGTCATCTTCTTCCCCCTTCTTGGCGATCCAGGCGGCGAATTCCAGCACGTTGTTCCACTTGTTCTGCGCTGCACGCGCGTCGTCCTGGTCGAATACATAGACTTCATACTCGATCGATTTAAGCAGGTCGTTCAGCACCTCGCCAGCCGGTTCGCGCACGACCCGTTCCTCAAAGCGGTTGATGAAGTTGCAAAATTCGACCAGAGGTGCCAGCTGGCGCTCGCCGATCTGCGAGGCGGCCGCGGCCGAAAACACCGCTTCGAACAGGCTCACGTGCAGGGTGGCTGCGACCTGGCCGAGCTTCTCCAGGGTCGCCGCGCCGATGCCGCGCTTGGGCGTGGTGACGGCGCGGATGAAGGCTGGATCGTCGTCGCTGTTGGCGATCAGGCGCAGGTAGGCGATGACGTCCTTGATTTCGCTGCGGTCGAAGAACGATTGACCTCCGGACAGCTGATACGGCACCTTCTCGTTGCGCAGTGCCTGCTCGAACACGCGTGCCTGGTAGTTGCCACGATAGAGGATGGCGTAGTCGCGCCATTCGGTGCGGTGCTGGAACTTGTGCGACAACAGGCGCATCACCACTGATTCGGCCTCGTGCTCGTCATCGCGCGTCGGCATGATCTGCAGCGCGTCGCCGTGGCCGAGGTCGCTCCACAGCCGCTTCTCGAACAGCTTGGGGTTGTTGGCGATGAGGCTGTTTGCAGCCTTGAGGATGCGTACCGTCGAGCGGTAGTTCTGCTCCAGCTTGACCACGTGCAGGTGCGGATAATCTTCGTTCAACTGCCGCAGGTTGTCGGCCGAGGCGCCGCGCCAGCCGTAGATCGCCTGGTCGTCGTCACCGACCGCGGTGAACGCCGCGCGCACCCCGGTGAGTTTCTGCAGCAGGCGGTACTGGGCGACGTTGGTGTCCTGATATTCATCGACCAGGATGTGGCGCAGCCGGTTCTGCCACTTTTCGCGCAGCTCGGAATGGGTGTCCAGCAGTTCGGCAGGCAGGCGGATGAGATCGTCGAAGTCGACCGCCTGATAGGCGCGCAGGGTGGCGTCGTAGCGGTCGTAGATCTTCGCGTAGACGCGCGCGTTGTCGTCTTCCGCAGTCTGCAGGGCGGCGGCGGGCGACTTCAGTTCGTTCTTCCACAGCGAGATGCGCGATACCGCGCGGCGGATTTCCTGCTTGTCGGTGGTCTTGAGGATTTCCGAGATGATGCCGGCGGCGTCGGCCGAATCGAGGATCGAGAACGCCGGCTTCAGCTCGGCGAACTTCGCGTCCTCGCGCAGCATCCTCAAGCCCATCGAGTGGAAGGTGGTGACGATCAGGCCCTTGGTACTGATTTTATTAAAGGCATCGCCCTGGGTCAGCTTGGCCGCGCGCTCAGCCATCTCGCGCGCCGCCTTGTTGGTGAAGGTGATGGCGGCGATCGAGCCGGGCTTGTAGCCGCTTTCGCCGATCAGGTAGGCGATCTTGTGGGTGATCACGCGGGTCTTGCCCGAACCGGCGCCCGCCAGCACCAGCAGCGGGCCGTCGAGGTACTTCGCCGCTTCGCGCTGCGGCGGGTTGAGCGCGGCAAGCAGGCTCATGCCGCGCCGAATTCGCGGTTCAGCCAGGCGTTGATGGCGTCCGACTCGTACAGCCAGGTCTGTTTGCCGTTGTCGTCGGTGATCAGCAGGCAGGGCACCTGCGGTTTGCCGCCGCCGGCGACGAGGGCTGCGCGATGTGACTCGTCATGCTGGGCGTTTCGCAGCTCGATCTTGAGCGACAGGCGCTGGATCGTGCGCCGGGTTTTCAGGCAGAACGGGCAGGTGGGAAAGTGGTACAGCGCCAGGGTGCGCGTGCGCGCATCGACAGCCGTCTGCTCGGCGGCTGGGCGCACGATGCCTTTCGGGCGCGTCAGCCAGTAGCCCAACAGCATAAAGGGCGCGAGGATGAGGCGCAGGGTTTTGAAAAACAGGCGGATCAGGGGTTTCATGGCGCAGGCGTCACAAGAGGTTCAGGCGGGAGCGCTATGATGCGGGTCAACACAGCGTAAAACGAAACCGTATTTTATATGCCCACCTATGCCATTGGCGATCTTCAGGGTTGCCATACGTCCCTGTTGCGCTTGCTGGACGAACTGAAATTCGACCCGGCGGCCGACCGGCTTTGGTTTGTCGGCGATCTGGTCAACCGTGGGCCGGACTCGCTGGAGGTGCTGCGGTTCGTCAAAAATATGGGCAATGCCGCCATCAGCGTGCTCGGCAATCACGATTTGCACTTGCTGGCACTGGCCGAAGGATTTGGCCGCGCGCACAAGGGTGACACGCTCGACGCCATTCTGGCCGCACCGGACCGTGACGAACTGCTGGCCTGGCTGCGCCGTCAGAAGCTGGCCTGGCGCGAAGGCAATGTTCTGATGGTGCATGCCGGCGTGTTGCCAGGCTGGACTGCGGACGACACCATGCAGCGGGCGGCCGAGGCCGAGGCGGCGTTGCAGGGCGCACATTACCGCGATTTCTTCGCGCAAATGTACGGCAATGCCCCAGTTGCCTGGGATGCGAATCTGCAGGGCATCGAGCGGCTGCGGGTGATCGTCAATGCCTTCACCCGCCTGCGTTACTGCTCGGCGGAGGGCGAGATGGAATTCCACCACAAGGGCGCACCCGGCACGCAGCCGGCCGGCTGGCTGCCGTGGTTCGAGGTGCCGGGGCGGAAAAGCGCAGACGCGACCTTCGTCATTGGTCACTGGTCGACGCTGGGGCTGATCAACCGGCCGGAGCTGATCGCGCTGGATACCGGCTGTCTGTGGGGCGGAAAACTGACTGCCGTCAGGCTGGAGGATCGGCAGGTGTTTGCGGTTCAGTGCCCGCAGATGCAGCGCCATGATCGCTAGGCGGCGCATCCCTTGCGGGTGCAACGCCGAGAAGCGTGGCCACTGACTGTTCCGCCTGCGCTGCCAACTCACGCCGGTGGCCGTTCGGCAGGATGGGCTCGCCGAACTGCAGTTCGGCAATCAGACCGGGTTCGCTGACGATCTGTTTCAGGCTCTGCCACATGCTGATGTCGTCGATGTAGGCAGGCGTCGCGCTGTACTCACCCGCCAGCGTGCGATAGCGCAGGGCGGCAGGCACGATCGGGCAGTTCAACTCGACCGCCGGCTGCAACAGCGACGGCATGAACCGCCGCAGACCGCGTCCGTCGCCGGTGGTGCCTTCGGGGAACACCGCCACCCATGCGCCAGACTGCATCAGCGCGCGCATTTCGGTGTTGATGCGTGCGGTATCGGCACGGCGGCCGCGTTCGATGAACAGGGTGCCGGTCTTGTGCGCCAGCCAGCCCGCCACCGGCCATTGCCGTACCTCGGCCTTGGATACGAAATGCACCCGTTGCGCGGCGTAGATCAGGTAGATGTCCAGCCACGACACATGATTGCATACCAGCAGCGCGCCGCCAGGCGGGCGGGGCGCCGCCGCCGCCCGCAGTTGCACGCCGAGCACGCGGAGCAGGCGCCGCGCCCAGGCCATGATGAAGCGATCACGCTGCACAGGCTTGAGCAGGGGGAACGCCAGCCCGGCCACAATAACCCCCCACGCGAGGTGCAGCATCAGCAGGCTGATGCGGATGGCGCGGCGCAGGAAGATGGGCAGATAGGCAAGGCTCACCCGCCCATTGTACTTTTCAACCGATAAGACGGCGGGCATAGCTGCGGTTGAGTTGCGCCATCGGCAGCAGCATCAGCAGGTCGGCGGTGTTGAAATCCGGATCCCAGGCCGGTTCGCCGCATACCATCGCGCCGAGCCGGGTGTAGCCCTTGATCAGCGGCGGCAGCGCGGCGCGCTGACCGTCGTCGAGCGATTCGACCGGCAGGCGGGTGCGCGGCGTGACGTGCCATTCGATCGGTGCCAGATGGCGTTCGACGAGTTGGCGATACACGCTGGCGGGGGGGGGGGGGCGGGGGG
>JAIBFE010000359.1 GCA_019459705.1 Thiobacillus sp.
GCTGGTGTATGGCGTGAAAACGACGATTCCCTATTACCAGGAAATCCTCAAGGACCCCGAGTTCCGCAGCGGGCGCTTCAACACCAGCTTTGTCGACGAACACCCGGAACTCACCCAATACACCGAAAAGAAACCGCCGGAAGTGATGGCCGCCGCCATCGCCGCCGCCATCGCCGCACATCAGGGTTTGTAAATCATGGCCAAAGTACACATCACCGATCTCGTCCTGCGCGACGGCCACCAATCGCTCATCGCTACCCGCATGCGCACGGAAGACATGCTGCCGATCTGTGGCAAACTCGACCAGGTCGGCTTCTGGTCGCTGGAAGCCTGGGGCGGCGCCACCTTCGACGCCTGCGTGCGCTTTTTGCGCGAAGACCCTTGGGAACGCCTGCGCAAGCTCCGCAAGGCCCTGCCCAACACCCGTATCCAGATGCTGCTGCGCGGGCAGAACCTGCTCGGCTACCGCAATTATTCCGACGACGTGGTGCGCGCCTTCGTGCAGAAATCCGCCGACAACGGGGTCGACGTGTTCCGCGTGTTCGACGCGATGATTGACCTGCGCAATCTCAAGGTCTCGATCGAGACGGTAAAAGCCGCCGGCAAGCACGCCGAAGGCGCGATCTGCTACACCACCAGCCCGGTGCACGACATTCCGCATTTTGTCGGGCTCGCCAAGGGACTGACCGAGATGGGCTGCGACACCATCGCGATCAAGGACATGGCGGGTCTGCTCACGCCCTACACCGCGTATGACCTGGTCTGTGCGATCCGCGAAGCCACCCACCTGCCGATCCACACCCACAGCCATGCGACGTCGGGCCTGGCGCACATGACACACATGAAGGCGGTGGAGGCCGGCGCCACCATCATCGACACCTGTGTCGGCGCATTTGCCGAGGGTGCCAGCCACCCCACCACCCAAAGCCTGGTCGCCGCACTCGCCGGAACCGCTTACGACACCGGACTGTCGCTGCCGCTGATCGAGGAAATTTCGGCGTATTTCAAGGAAGTGCGCAAAAAATACTGGCAGTTCGAATCGGCCTTCACCGGCACCGACACGCGCGTGCTGATCAACCAGGTGCCGGGCGGGATGATTTCCAACCTCGCCAACCAGTTGAAGGAACAGGGGGCGATCGACAAGATGGATGCCGTGCTCGAGGAAATTCCGCGCGTGCGCGAGGATCTCGGCTACCCGCCGCTGGTGACCCCCACCTCGCAGATCGTCGGCACCCAGGCCGCGCTGAACGTGCTCACCGGCGAGCGCTACAAGTCGGTCACCAACGAGGTGAAGCTTTATCTGCAGGGCCGTTATGGCAAGGCACCGGGCCACGTCAACGAGGAAGTGCGCAAGCTCGCCATCGGCAACCTCGATGTCACCACCTGCCGCCCGGCCGATCTGATCGCTGACGAACTCGACAAGTTACGTAATGAAATAGAAGGCGTGGCCAAGTCCGACGAGGACGTGCTGACCTATGCCATGTTCCCCGAAATTGGCAAGACCTGGCTGCAGGAGCGCGCCGCCGGCAGCCTCAAGCCTGAACAACTGTTGCCCCGGGCGCATCCCAGCAGGACAGCGGTCCGCGCTATGCCGCCGACGAATTCAAGATCACGCTGCACGGCGAGACCTATCACATCAAGCTATCGGGCAGCGGCCGCAGCGACGCCACCCAGCGCCCCTATTTCGTGTCGATCGACGGTGTCTCGGAAGAAGTGCTGGTCGAATCGCTGAACGAGGTCGCCGTATCCGGCGGGGGCGACAGCACGCCGCGCAAGGCCGCTGCTGCCCCCGCGGCCGGCCAGAAACCGCGCGCCAGCCACCCCGGCCACGTCACCGCCGCCATGCCCGGCACCATCGTCGACGTGCTGGTCAGCATTGGCCAGACGGTCAAGGCCGGCGACGGCGTGCTGGTGATCGAGGCGATGAAAATGGAGAACGAAGTGCAGGCGCCGATCGCTGGCGTCGTCATCAGCATCTTCGCCAAGAAAGGCGACGCGGTCACGCCCGACATGGCGCTGGTCGAGATCCAGCCGGAATGAAACTGGTGCTGGCTTCCACCTCGCGCTACCGGCGCGAGCTGCTGTCGCGCCTGCATATCCCGTTCGAGGTGCTCTCCCCCGACGTCGACGAAACCCCGCTGCCGGACGAGACGCCCTCGGCCACTGCACTGCGTCTGTCGGTGCTGAAAGCGCAAGCCGCCGCCGCAACCTATGCCGACGCCCTCATCATCGGGTCAGACCAGGTTTTAATGCTCGACAGCGAGCAACTCGGCAAGCCCGGCAATTTCGACAACGCCTTTGCCCAGCTGAAGAAAATGCAGGGCAAGGCGATGGTGTTCCACACCGCGCTGACGCTGCTCAACAGCCGTACTGGCCACGCACAGACACGCGACGTACCGACCGTGGTCCACATCCGCCCGCTCAGCAACGCGCAGATCACCGCTTATCTTGACAAGGAAAAACCCTACGACTGCGCCGGCTCGGCCAAGAGCGAATCACTCGGCATCGCCCTGATGGAGCGCATGGACAGCCCCGACCCCACCGCGCTGATCGGCTTGCCCTTGATGGCGCTGACCGAAATGCTGAACAACGAAGGCGTCGACGTGCTGACCTGGTCGGCCGATTCCTGAGATGACCAGCGGTACCCTCTACCTGATTCCGGTCCCGCTCGGGCCGGTCAGCCCGGACGCCTGCCTGCCGCCGGACACGCTCGCGGTCGCTCGCCGGCTCGACACCTTCGTGGTCGAGCGCGCCAAGACCGCGCGCGCGCACCTCAAGGCGATGGGCCATCCGCTGCCGATCCAGTCGCTGAACATCGAGGAACTCAACGAACACACGCCAGCCGCCGCCATCCCGCCGCTGCTGGCGCCGCTCAAGGTCGGCCACGACGTCGGCCTGCTGTCCGAAGCAGGCTG